>NZ_JAJSYW010000040.1:0-38730 GCF_036815005.1 Streptomyces sp. IBSBF 2435
CGGCGCCCACGTTCCCGGGCCTGTGCGGCGGCGTTACCCTTCGCGCGTGCCCGCCGCCCCGCGGCGCCGGCGGCGGACGCGGACCGCACACCCCCCGCGGCCCGCGGCTCGTTCGGCTGGGCCGCCCCCGCCCGCGGCTGCGCCTCGTGGCGGTCGCCCTCACGCTCGTGATGGGCGTGTTCGTCGTACGCCTGCTCCAGGTGCAGGCGGTGGACGCCTCCGCGTACGCGTCCAAGGCCGCGGTGAACCGCTGGGTCACCCACGACGTCACCGCCGACCGCGGCACGATCACCGACCGCTCGGGTGTGGCCCTGGCCACCACCGTGGACGCGTATGACATCACCGCCGACCCGTATCTGTTCACGCCCGCGCAGGCCAAGACCAAGGACGCCCCCGCCCAGGCGGCCGAGCTGCTCGCGCCGATCGTCGGCGGCGACGCGACGGCCATCGCCCGGCAGCTGTCCGCGCCCGGCTCGCGCTACCAGCTGCTGGCCAGCCAGCAGTCCCCGCAGGCGTGGAGCCAGATCTCCGACCTGAAGAAGGCGCTCGCCGCCAAGGCGGTCAAGCAGCCCGGCGCCAATGTGCTGGCCGGGGTGTTCAGCGAGTCGCACACCAAGCGGGTCTACCCCGGCGGCGACCTCGCCGCCGGCGTGCTCGGCTTCGTCAACAGCAAGGGCACCGGCGGCGGCGGCCTGGAGACGATGCTCGACAGGCAGCTCGCCGGCAAGAACGGCAAGATCCGCTACGCCCAGTCCAACGGCCGCCAGGTGCCCACCGCCGGCGTCCAGGAGCACCCTGCTGTGCCCGGCTCCGACGTGGAGCTGACGCTGGACCGGGACATCCAGTGGGCCGCGCAGAGCGCGATCACCGCCCAGGTGAGCAAGTCGAAGGCCGACCGCGGCTATGTCACCGTGATGGACAACAGGACGGGCGAGGTGCTGGCGATGGCCGACGCCCCCGGCTTCGACCCGGCCGACCTCGCCCACGCCGACCCCGAAGCACTCGGCAATGCCGCGATGCAGGACGCGTACGAGCCGGGCAGCGTCAGCAAGCTGATGTCGATGGCCGCGATCCTCGACACCGGCACCGCGACGCCCACCACCCACGTCATCGTCCCCGGCACCCTGCCGCGCGCCGACCGGGTCTTCCACGACGACGTCGACCACGGCACCTGGTACCTGACGCTGAACGGCGTGCTGGCCAAGTCGAGCAACATCGGCACCATCGAGGCCTCGGGGCTGCTCGGCAAGACCCAGCCGCAGGCCAACCAGGTGCTCTACTCGTACCTGAAGAAGTTCGGCATCGGCGAGCCCAGCGGTATCGGCTTCCCGGGCGAGACCTCCGGCATCCTGGCGAAGCCGCAGGACTGGAACGCCTCGCAGCAGTACACCATCCCGTTCGGCCAGGGCCTGTCGCTGAACGCGCTGCAGGCCACCTCGGTCTACGCGACCATCGCCAACGGCGGCGTCAGGATCGAGCCCAGCCTCATCCGCGGCACCACAGGACCCGACGGGCGCTTCGTGCCCGCCGCGCCGCCGAAGAAGACCCGGGTGGTCAGCGCCCGGACCGCGAAGACGCTGTCGACCATGCTGGAGTCGGTGGTCGGCAGTGAGCAGGGCACCGGCATCAACGCCCGGATCGACGGCTACCGGGTGGCAGGCAAGACCGGTACGGCCAACCGGGTGGACCCGAAGAGCGGCACGTACAAGGGCTACACGGCGTCCTTCATGGGATTCGCCCCGGCCGACAACCCGCGCGTCACGGTCTCCTGCGTCATCCAGAACCCGACGAAGGGCAGCTACTTCGGCGGCTCGATCTGCGGCCCGGTCTTCAAACAGGTGATGGAATTCGCCCTCAAGACACTCCAGGTGCCGCCGTCCGGCTCGCCGACGCCCGAGCTGCCGATCACCTTCGACCCGGCGGAACCGGTCGCCCCCGCGGCTCCGGCGACCGGCGCCCGGGCGCGGTGATCATGGCAGGCACCGACCATGGCCAGCACGCCGCCGCCGGCGGTACGCGGCGCGACCCGCGACGGCCGCCTCCGGCCTGTTTTGGCCCGGAGCCCGGCCAGCCCGGTAACCTCACCGCCGTGTCCAACCCTGATCAAGCCACCCTCACCCAGCCGGGCGCGCCGCGCCCGACGCGGGTGCGTCCCAAGCCGCTGGCGGACCTCGCCCGGCGGCTCGGCGCCCCGGACCCCGGCGGTGACAGCACTGTCACCGGCATCACCCACGACTCGCGCGCGGTCCGCCCGGGCGACCTCTACGCCGCCCTGCCCGGCGCCCGCTTCCACGGCGCCGACTTCGCCGCCCAGGCCGCCGCCGCGGGAGCGGCGGCCGTGCTCACCGACCCGGCGGGCGCCGAGCGCGCCGCCGCCACCGGCCTGCCGGTGCTGACCGCCGCCGACCCCAGGTCGGTGATGGGCGGGCTGGCCGCGGCCGTCTACGACGAGCCCGGCGAGGCGCTGCTGCGGATCGGCATCACCGGCACCTCGGGCAAGACCACCACCGCCTACCTGGTCGAGGGCGGCCTGCGGGCCGCCACCGGCGGCGGCACGGGCCTGATCGGCACCGTCGAGACCCGGATCGGGGACGAGCGCCTCAAGAGCGAGCGCACCACCCCCGAGGCCACCGACCTCCAGGCGCTGTTCGCGGTGATGCGCGAACGCGGTGTCGGCTCGGTCGTCATGGAGGTCTCCAGCCACGCCCTGGTGCTCGGCCGGGTGGACGGCGCCGTCTTCGACGTGGCCGTCTTCACCAACCTCAGCCCGGAGCACATGGAATTCCACACCGGCATGGAGGACTACTTCCAGGCCAAGGCGCAGCTGTTCACCCCGCGCCGCAGCCGGCTCGGCGTGGTCAACCTCGACGACGAGTACGGCCGCAGGCTGGTCGCCGAGGCCACCGTGCCGCTGGTGACGTATTCGGCGCAGGGCCGCCTCGACGCGGACTGGCGGGCCGAGGACGTGGAAGCGGACCTGATGGGCAGCGCCTTCACCGTGACCGGCCCCAAGGGCGAGCGGCTGCGGGCCACCGCCCCGCTGCCCGGCCCCTTCAACATCGCCAACACCCTTGCCGCGATCACCGCGCTGGCCGCCGCGGGCCTGGACCCGCAGGCCGCCGCCGAGGGCGTCGCGGCCGTCCCCGGGGTGCCGGGCAGGCTGGAGCGGGTGGATGCGGGGCAGCCGTATCTCGCGGTGGTGGACTACGCGCACAAGACCGACGCCGTGGAGTCCGTCCTGCGGGCACTGCGCTCGACCACCCGCGGCCGTATCCACGCCGTCCTGGGCTGTGGCGGCGACCGCGACAGCACCAAGCGCGGCCCGATGGGCGCGGCGGTCGCCCGGCTCGCCGACACCGCCGTCCTCACTTCGGACAACCCGCGCTCGGAGGACCCGCTGGCCATCCTGGCGGCGATGCTGGCCGGCGCCGCCGAGGTCCCGGCGGACCGGCGCGCGCATGTCGTCGTGGAGCCCGACAGGGCCGCGGCGGTGGCCGCGGCCGTCGCGGCGGCGGAGCCGGGCGACATCGTGCTGGTGGCCGGCAAGGGCCACGAGCAGGGCCAGGACATCGACGGAGAGGTGCGCCCCTTCGACGACCGAGAGGTGCTGCGCGCCGCGATCGAGAAGGACCGGAAAGCAACGTGATCCCCCTTTCCCTCGCCGAGGTCGCACGTGCGGTCGGCGGGAGCACGCACGACATACCGGACGACAGCCTGCTGGTCACGGGTCCCGTGGTCAGGGACTCCCGCGAGGTGGTGCCCGGCGCGCTGTTCGTCGCCTTCGCCGGTGAGCGGGCCGACGGCCACGACTTCGCCGCCGCGACGGTCGCGGCCGGCGCGGTCGCGGTGCTCGCCGCCCGCCCGGTCGGTGTGCCCGCGATCGTGGTCGAGGACGTGCAGGCCGCGCTCGGCGCGCTGGCCCGGCACGTCATCGAGCGGCTGGGCGCCACCGTGGTGGCCCTCACCGGCTCCGCGGGCAAGACCAGCACCAAGGACCTGCTCGCGCAGCTGCTGGAGCGCCTCGCGCCGACCGTCTACACCCCCGGGTCGCTCAACAACGAGATCGGTCTGCCGCTGACCGCCCTCCAGGCCGACGCGAGGACCCGCCACCTGGTGCTGGAGATGGGCGCCCGCGGTATCGGCCACATCGCGTACCTGGCCGGCCTGACGCCGCCGCGGATCGGCCTGGTCCTCAACGTCGGGACCGCGCACATCGGCGAGTTCGGCGGCCGTGAGCAGATCGCCCAGGCCAAGGGGGAGTTGGTCGAGGCGCTGCCGGACGGGGCCTCGGGCGGCATCGCCGTACTGAACGCCGACGACCCGCTGGTCCTGGCCATGGCGGACCGCACCAAGGCCCGGGTGGTGCTCTTCGGGGAGAGCGAACAGGCCGCGGTGCGGGCCACCGACGTCCGGCTCAACGACCGGGGGCAGGCGGTGTTCTCCCTGCGGACACCCACCGGGTGCGCCGAGGCGACCTTGCGCCTGTACGGTGAGCACCACGTGTCGAACGCGCTCGCCGCAGCCGCCGTCGCCAGTGAACTCGGCATGCCCGCCGGGGAGATCGCCATCGCGCTCTCCGCGGCAGGACCGCTGTCGCACTGGCGGATGGAGGTCACCGAGCGCCCCGACGGCGTGACGGTCGTCAACGACGCCTACAACGCGAACCCCGAATCCATGAGGGCAGCCCTGCGCGCACTCGCCGCGATGGGCAGGTCCGCACAGGCCGCGGGGGGACGGACGTGGGCGGTGCTGGGAAAGATGGCCGAACTGGGCGGGGAAGCACTCGCCGAGCACGACGCGGTGGGGCGGCTGGCCGTCCGGCTCAACGTCAGCAAGCTCGTTGCGGTCGGCGGTACGGAAGCCGCGTGGCTGCAAATGGGCGCCTATAACGAGGGTTCGTGGGGTGAGGAGTCGGTGCACGTGTCCGACGTGGAGGCGGCGATCGACCTGTTGCGCGCAGAAGTGCGCCCGGGTGATGTCGTGCTGGTGAAGGCATCACGGTCGGTCGGTCTTGAGGCTGTCGCCCTGGCGCTGACCGAGAGCGGTCCCGGCGGTACGGCGGCCCGTGAGGGTGCCGCGCGATGAAGCAGATCCTCGTCTCCGGGGTGATCGCGCTGTTCCTGTCGCTGATCGGCACCCCGCTGCTGATCCGGCTGCTGGCCCGCAAGGGCTACGGCCAGATGATCCGCGACGACGGCCCGCAGGCCCACCACAGCAAGCGCGGTACGCCCACGATGGGCGGTATCGCCTTCATCCTGGCCACCCTGATCGCCTACGCCTCGACCAAGCTGATCACCGGCGACAAGCCGAGCATGTCGGGCGTCCTGGTGCTGTTCCTGACCACCGGGCTCGGCGTCGTCGGCTTCCTCGACGACTACATCAAGATCGTCAAGCAGCGCAGCCTGGGCCTGCGGGCCAAGGCGAAGATGGCGGGCCAGCTCATCGTCGGCATCACCTTCGCGGTGCTCGCGCTGAACTTCTCCGACTCGCGCGGCGACACCCCGGCCTCCACCAAGCTGTCCTTCACCTCGGACTTCGGCTGGTCGATCGGCCCGGTGATCTTCGTGATCTGGGCGCTGTTCATGATCCTGGCGATGTCCAACGGCGTGAACCTCACCGACGGCCTCGACGGCCTGGCCACCGGCGCCTCAGTGATGGTCTTCGCTGCCTACACCGTCATCGGCGTGTGGCAGTACGGCCAGTGGTGCGGCGCCCCGGTCAGCGCCAACGGCGCCTGCTACGAGGTCCGCGACCCGCTGGACCTCGCGGTGGTCGCGGCGGCCCTGATGGGCGCCTGCTTCGGCTTCCTGTGGTGGAACACCTCGCCGGCCAAGATCTTCATGGGCGACACCGGCTCGCTCGCGCTGGGGGGCGCGCTCGCGGGCCTGGCGATCTGCTCGCGCACCGAGATGCTGCTCGCCATCCTCGGCGGCCTGTTCGTGCTCATCACCATGTCGGTGGTCATCCAGGTCGGCTCCTTCCGGCTGACCGGCAAGCGGGTCTTCCGGATGGCACCGCTCCAGCACCACTTCGAACTCAAGGGCTGGAGCGAAGTCCTGGTGGTGGTCAGATTCTGGATCATCCAGGGCATGTGCATGGCGGTCGGCCTCGGCATCTTCTACGCGGGCTGGGTGGCCGCCTCGTGACACCGGGCACCCCGGCCCGCGCCGCCGACTTCAAGGACCTGCGGGTCACCGTCGCCGGGCTCGGCGTGTCCGGGGTGCCCGCCGCCAAGGCGCTGCACTCGCTCGGCGCCCGCGTCACCGTGGTCAACGGTGTCGCGGGGGAGCGCCAGCAGGCCGAGGCCGCGCAGCTGGAGGCGCTGGGCGTCACCGTGCGCCTCGGCGACGGCGAGACCCTGCCCGAGGGCACGGAACTGGTCGTCACCGCGCCCGGCTGGAAGCCGTCGAGCCCGCTGTTCGCCGCCGCCGCGCAGGCGGGCGCCGAGGTCATCGGCGACGTCGAACTCGCCTGGCGGCTGCGCGGCCCGGACGCGGCGCCCTGGCTGGCCGTCACCGGCACCAACGGCAAGACCACCACGACCCGGATGCTCGCCGCCATCCTCACCGCGGCGGGCCTGCGTACCGCCGCGGTCGGCAACATCGGCGTCTCGCTCCTGGACGTGGTCCTCGGCGAGGAGCGGTACGACGTCCTCGCCGTCGAGCTGTCCAGCTACCAGCTGCACTGGGCGCCCGGCATCCGGCCGCACTCGGCCGCGGTGCTCAACCTGGCGCCCGACCACCTGGACTGGCACGGCTCGATGGCCGCCTACGCCGACGACAAGGGCCGCATCTACCAGGGCAACAAGGTCGCCTGCGTCTACAACGCCGCCGACCCCGAGACCGAACGCCTGGTCGCGGAGGCCGACGTCGAGGAGGGCTGCCGGGCCATCGGCTTCACCCTGGACACCCCGCGCATGTCGGAGTTCGGTGTGGTCGACGGGCTGCTGGTGGACCGGGCCTTCGTCGAGGACCGCCGCAACAGCGCCCAGGAGCTGGCCGAGACCAGCGACGTCCAGCCGCTCGCCCCGCACAACGTCGCCAACGCGCTGGCCGCCGCCGCCCTGGCCCGCGCCTACGGGGTGCCGGCCGGCGCGGTCCGCGAGGGCCTGCGGGCCTTCCGCCCGGACGCCCACCGCATCGCCGAGGTCGCCGTACTGGACGGGGTCACCTACGTCGACGACTCCAAGGCCACCAACCCCCACGCCGCACAGGCCTCGCTGACCTCGTACGAGCGGGTGGTGTGGATCGCCGGGGGACTCGCCAAGGGCGCCGACTTCGACGAACTGGTGGCCGCCGCCGCCGGGAGGCTGCGCGGGGCGGTGCTGCTCGGCGCCGACCGCGCCCTGATCCGTGAAGCCCTGGCGCGACACGCCCCCCAGGTGCCGGTGGTGGACCTGGAACGGACCGACACTGGGGCGATGTCCGCGGCGGTGGCCGCGGCACGGCAGCTGGCCACGGCGGGCGACACGGTCCTGCTGGCACCGGCCTGCGCGTCGATGGACATGTTCAGCAACTACAACCAGCGCGGCGACCTGTTCGCGGACGCCGTGCGCGCCGCACTGCCGGACACCGCGGCCTAGCCGCCGCGGCCCCGCCCCGGCAGGCCGCGGCGCACCGCACCGACGGAGGGGACGCATGACGGCACACGGCTCCACCCCGCGCGGCGCCGCGGGCCCCGCGCGGGCGCCCAGCGCCCTGCGCGGGGCCGCCAGGCTGCCCGGCCGGCTGCGGGCCGCCTGGGACCGGCCGCTGACCGCCTACTACGTGATCCTCGGCGCCAGCCTGCTGATCACCGTGCTGGGCCTGGTGATGGTCTACTCGGCGTCGATGATCCAGGCGCTGCGCTACGGGCTGCCGTCGACGTACTACTTCCGCAAGCAGCTGCTCGCGGTCGCGATCGGCTCGGCGCTGCTCTATACCGCGGCCCGGATGCCGGTCAGGGTGCACCGGGCACTGGCGTATCCGCTGCTGCTGGGCTCGGTGTTCCTGATGTGCCTGGTGCAGGTGCCGGGTATAGGGGAGTCGGTCGGCGGCAACACCAACTGGATCTCCATCGGCGGCCCCTTCCAGTTGCAGCCCAGCGAGTTCGGCAAGCTCGCGCTGGTGCTGTGGGGCGCCGACCTGCTGGCCCGCAAGGGCGACAGGGGCCTGCTGGTGCAGTGGAAGCACCTGCTGGTGCCGCTCATCCCGGTCACCGTGCTGCTGCTCGGACTCATCATGCTCGGCGGTGACATGGGCACCACCATGATCCTGACCGCGATCCTCTTCGGCATGCTGTGGCTGGCCGGCGCCCCGACCCGGCTGTTCGCCGGCGTGCTGGGCGGCGCCGGCGCGCTGGCCGGCCTCGCCATCGTCACCAGCCCCAACCGGATGGACCGGCTGCACTGCATCGCCGCCTCCGACCCCGACAACGGCTGCTGGCAGGCGGTGCACGGGATCTACGCCCTCGCCTCCGGCGGCTGGTTCGGCTCGGGCCTCGGGGCGAGCGTGGAGAAATGGGGCGAACTCCCCGAGCCGCACACCGACTTCATCTTCGCCGTGACCGGGGAGGAACTGGGTCTGGCGGGCACACTGTCGGTACTCGCCCTCTTCGCGGCACTAGGCTACGCGGGTATCCGCGTGGCCGGTCGTACGGAAGACCCCTTCGTCAGGTTCGCAGCGGGTGGCGTGACCACCTGGATCACGGCCCAGGCCGTGATCAACATCGGTGCGGTGCTCGGCCTGCTGCCGATCGCCGGGGTCCCGCTCCCGCTGTTCTCCTACGGAGGGTCAGCCCTCCTGCCGACGATGTTCGCGATCGGGCTGCTGATCTCCTTCGCCAGGAGCGAGCCGGCGGCGCGGGCCGCGCTGGCCGTGCGGGGACGGAACGGGCGTAATTCCCCGAGCCGGGCAATGACACGGACGATGCGACGGTACGTCTCCCGACGGCCGTCCGGAGAGCGGTGAATTTCGGTGCATGTCGTACTCGCCGGCGGGGGGACCGCCGGCCACATCGAGCCTGCGCTCGCGCTCGCCGATGCCCTGCGCAGGCAGGACCCGACCGTGGGCATCACCGCCCTGGGCACCGAGAAGGGCCTGGAGACCAGGCTGGTGCCGGAACGCGGCTACGAGCTGGCGCTGATCCCGGCCGTTCCGCTGCCGCGCAGGCCCACCCCTGAACTCATCACCGTCCCCGGGCGGCTGCGCGGCACCATCAAGGCCGCCGAGCAGATCCTGGAGCGCACCAAGGCCGACTGCGTGGTCGGCTTCGGCGGCTACGTGGCGCTGCCCGGCTACCTGGCCGCGAAGCGGCTCGGGGTGCCGATCGTGGTGCACGAGGCCAACGCCCGCCCGGGCCTGGCCAACAAGATCGGCTCGCGGTACGCCCACGCGGTCGCCGTCTCCACCCCGGACAGCAAGCTGCGCGACGCCCGCTACATCGGCATCCCGCTGCGCCGCTCCATCGCCACCCTGGACCGCGCCGCGGCCCGACCCGAGGCCAGGCATGCCTTCGGCCTCGACCAGAACCTGCCCACCTTGCTGGTCTCCGGCGGTTCGCAGGGCGCCCGCCGGCTCAACGAGGTGATCGCCGCGGTCGCCCCCAGGCTCCAGCAGTCCGGGGTGCAGATCCTGCACGCGGTGGGCCCGAAGAACGAGGTGCCCAGGGCCGACAACATGCCCGGCATGCCGCCGTACCGCCCGGTGCCCTACGTCGACCGGATGGATCTCGCCTACGCCGCCGCCGACATGATGCTCTGCCGGGCCGGCGCCATGACGGTGGCCGAGCTGTCCGCGGTCGGCCTGCCCGCCGCCTACGTCCCGCTGCCGATCGGCAACGGCGAACAGCGGCTCAACGCGCAGCCGCTGGTCAAGGCCGGCGGCGGCCTGCTGGTGGACGACGCGGAGCTGACCTCGGACTGGGTGCTCGGCAATGTGCTGCCGGTGCTCACCGACCCGCACCGCCTCTACGACATGTCCCGCGCCGCCGCCGAGTTCGGCCGCCGCGACGCGGACGACCTGCTCGTCGGCATGGTGTACGAGGCGGTGGCCGCCCGGCGGGCACGATAGACACCCGCCGGGGCGTCAACACACGGGAGGCCGACGTGACAGGACCGGGAGCCGGTACCGGAGCCAGACCCGCGGAGCACGGCGGCGGCGACCGTACGCGGATGCCGCCCGCCGCGGTCCGCCCGCCCGCCGTCGCCGACAGCGGCGGCGGCGGCCGGCCGCGGCTGACCGTGCCCGCCAGGCGTACGGTCCTGGTCGCGCTGCTCGTGCTCACCGTGCTGCTCGGCGGCGGCACCTGGGCGGTCTACGGCTCCTCGTGGTTCCGGGCCGACCGGGTCGCGGTGTCGGGCGCCGCGGTGCTGACCCCGCAGCAGGTCCAGCGGGCCGCCGCCGTACCGCTCGGCGGCGCGCTGGTCTCGGTCGACACCGGCGCGGTCAGGAAGCGGCTGCTCAAGGCGCTGCCCCGGCTGAAGGACGCGCGGGTGGAGCGGTCCTGGCCGCACACGATCCGGGTCGAGGTGACCGAGCGCACCCCGTCCGCGATCCTGAAAAGCGGCGCGAAGTTCATCGAAGTCGACAAGGACGGTGTCAGGTTCGCCACGGTCGATCAGCAGCCGCGCGGAGTGCCGCTGGTGCAATTGATGCCCGATCAGACGGCGAGCTTTCGGCATTTCGGAACAAAGAGACTTCTGCAGGCCGCGATTACCGTCGCGGGCCGGCTGCCGGAATCGCTCAGCGGCCGGGCCACCGCGATCCGGGTGCGTTCCTACGACGCGATCACCGTCGAACTCACCGGTGGACGGGACGTGATGTGGGGCAGCCAGGAGGACGCCGCCCGCAAGGCGGCGGTGCTGACCGCGCTGATGAAGGCCGAGCCGGACGCCACCCACTACGACGTCAGTTCCCCCACCGCCCCAGCGGCTTCCGGAAGTTGACGTGTGCTTGACGTCCGGTTCGGTAGTGTTCGACCCCTGGGTCACCGAGCGGCCGCGTGATCACATAGGGTCAAAAGAAAAACGGGAGGTTCGGCGTGTTCGTTGAACCATCACCGCTTGTCGACTTAGTGTCTCGTCCCAAAGGAACACATGGGACAGGCATACTGGTAACCCTAAACCTCAGGGTCAGGGTTCGGAACGGCCCCGGCGA
This sequence comes from Streptomyces sp. IBSBF 2435, assembly GCF_036815005.1. Classification (NCBI taxonomy): domain Bacteria; kingdom Bacillati; phylum Actinomycetota; class Actinomycetes; order Kitasatosporales; family Streptomycetaceae; genus Streptomyces; species Streptomyces sp. IBSBF 2435. Next base: position 11,136 of record NZ_JAJSYW010000040.1, read on the forward strand.
GCGTACCGACCGTCCCACACGATTCGTAAATCGAGGCGAGAGGCCTTCGACGTGGCAGCACCGCAGAACTACCTCGCAGTCATCAAGGTCGTCGGCATCGGCGGCGGTGGCGTCAACGCCATCAACCGGATGATCGAGGTCGGTCTCAAGGGCGTCGAGTTCATCGCGATCAACACCGATGCGCAGGCCCTGCTGATGAGCGACGCCGACGTCAAGCTCGACGTCGGCCGGGAGCTGACCCGGGGACTCGGCGCCGGCGCGAACCCCGACGTCGGCCGCAAGGCCGCCGAGGACCACCGCGAGGAGATCGAAGAGGTGCTCAAGGGCGCCGACATGGTCTTCGTCACCGCGGGCGAGGGCGGCGGCACCGGCACCGGCGGCGCCCCCGTGGTCGCCAACATCGCCCGCTCGCTCGGCGCCCTGACCATCGGGGTGGTCACCCGCCCCTTCACCTTCGAGGGCCGCCGCCGCGCCAACCAGGCCGAGGACGGCATCGCGGGGCTGCGCGAGAACGTCGACACCCTGATCGTCATCCCCAACGACCGGCTGCTGTCCATCTCGGACCGCCAGGTCAGCGTGCTCGACGCCTTCCGCTCCGCCGACCAGGTGCTGCTCTCCGGTGTCCAGGGCATCACCGATCTGATCACCACCCCGGGTCTGATCAACCTGGACTTCGCGGATGTGAAGTCCGTGATGTCGGAAGCCGGTTCCGCCCTGATGGGCATCGGCTCCGCCCGGGGCGACGACCGGGCGGTCGCCGCCGCCGAGATGGCGATCTCCTCACCGCTGCTCGAAGCGTCCATCGACGGCGCCCGCGGAGTGCTGCTGTCCATCTCCGGCGGCTCCGACCTCGGCCTGTTCGAGATCAACGAGGCGGCCCAGCTGGTCAGCGAGGCCGCCCACCCCGAGGCCAACATCATCTTCGGCGCGGTCATCGACGACGCGCTCGGCGACGAGGTCCGGGTCACCGTCATCGCGGCCGGCTTCGACGGCGGCCAGCCGCCCCCCAAGGGCAGCCGCGACAAGGCGCTGAACTCCCCGTACACGGGCCGCGACGACGCGGCGGCGACCGGCAGCGCCAGGACCGGCGCCCCCGGCGACCTCCAGCGCCCCGCGCCCTCCTTCGGCGGCCTGGGCAGCATCCCGTCCGCCACGCCCGGCGAGCGGGACCCGGAGCCGGTCGCCGAGACCCCGGCCAACCCGGTCACCCCCGTGGTGCCGCCGGCCCGGCCCTACCAGGACAGCGCGGCCGAAGAGCTCGACGTCCCCGACTTCCTGAAGTGACCGCCCGGACGTGATAGGGCACCGCACGACAGCGAACGGCGCGCACTTCGCCTTCACCGACCGGTGGGGCGGAGTGAGCGCCGTTCCGTACGACAGCCTCAACCTCGGCGGCGCGGTCGGCGACGACCCGGCCGCCGTCCTGGCCAACCGCGACCGGGCCGCCCGCGCGCTGGGCCGCGACCCGGGCCGGGCGGTGTGGATGAACCAGGTGCACGGCCGCGACGTGGTCCTCGTGTGCGAGCCGTGGGGCGCCGCCCCCGTGCCGGACGCCGACGCCATGGTCACCACCCGCCGCGATCTGACCCTCGGGGTGCTCACCGCGGACTGCGTCCCGGTGCTGCTCGCCGACCCGGCGGCCGGGGTGGCCGCCGCCGCGCACGCCGGACGGCCGGGTATGACCGCCGGGATCGCCACGGCCGTAATTGAGACGATGATCACACAGGGTGCCGATCCGAGCCGCACAACGGCCGTGCTCGGCCCGTCGATTTGCGGTAAATGCTACGAAGTGCCCGCCGTGATGCGGGACGAGGTCGCCGCGGTCGAACCGGCCGCGTACGCCGAGACGAGTTGGGGTACGCCGGCGGTCGACGTGGCCGCCGGGGTGCGGGCGCAACTGCTGCGTGCCGGGGTGCGCGCGGTCCAGGGCCCGGCGGCGTGCACGCTGGAGTCCGCCGACCACTTCTCCTACCGCCGTGACGGGGCCACCGGGCGGCTGGCCGGCTACGTATGGCTGGACGGTGCCGAGTGAGCGACGCGAAAGGGGCGGGCGGAGTGGCAGGTGGCGAGGCCGGCGGGGGCCGCGGAGGCGAGCTCGCGGCGAATCTCGCCCGGGTCGAGCAGCGGATCGCCGACGCCTGCTCGGTCGCGGGGCGGGACCGCAAGGAGGTGACCCTCATCGTGGTCACCAAGACCTACCCGGCGAGCGACGTACGGCTGTTGGCCGGGCTCGGGGTCCGCGAGGTCGCGGAGAACCGCGACCAGGACGCCGCGGACAAGGCCACCGAGACCGCCGATCTCCCGCTCAGCTGGCACTTCGTGGGCCAGTTGCAGACCAACAAGGCCCGGTCCGTGGTCCGTTACGCTGATCATGTGCACTCCGTCGACCGGCTCAGGCTGGTCACGGCGCTGTCGTCGGCGGCAATCGCCGCCGGGCGACAGGTCGGTTGCCTCGTCCAGGTCGCCCTGGACGCGGAGGCGGAAGACCGGGGGGAGCGCGGCGGGGTGGCACCCGGCGCGGTGCCCGCGCTCGCCGACGCACTCGCGTCCGCTCCCGGGCTCCGGCTCGACGGGCTGATGACGGTGGCGCCGCTGGCCGGGGCGTACGCGGGTCAACCCCGCGCCGCCTTCGACCGGTTGATGGAAATCTCATCCCGCCTGCGCGAGACGCATCCGGCTGCCACCATGGTCTCGGCAGGGATGAGCCAGGATCTCGACGAAGCGGTGACCGCCGGAGCGACACATGTACGCGTCGGAACGGCGGTACTCGGAGTCCGTCCCGGGCTCCGGTAACGTCACCAACAAGTCGGACCACAGCATAAATATGGTGTGGCGGCCGTCCCCGAGGCGGCCGAGGACCGCAACCCCGCTGAGAGGACGCAGAGCATGGCCGGCGCGATGCGCAAGATGGCGGTCTACCTCGGCCTCGTGGAGGACGACGGATACGACGGCCCGGGCTTCGACCCGGATGACGAGTTCGAGCCGGAGATGGCCGCGCCTCCCGCGCGTGCCGCCGCCGAGCCGGAACGCGCTCCCCGCCGCCCGCACAGCCAGCACGTGCCACCGAGCCAGCACCAGCCGCAGCAGGTCGAGCCGCCCCGGCTCGTGCACGCCCCGGCACCCCGCGAACCGCGGATCGCCCCCGTGGCATCCATCACACCCGAACGTCACAGCCTGGAGAAGAACGCACCGGTGATCATGCCCAAGGTCGTGTCGGAACGCGAGCCGTACCGGATCACGACACTTCACCCCCGGACCTACAACGAAGCCCGTACCATCGGGGAACACTTCCGCGAAGGCACCCCGGTGATCATGAACTTGACGGAGATGGACGACACGGACGCGAAGCGACTTGTCGACTTCGCGGCCGGTCTGGTCTTCGGCCTCCACGGGAGCATCGAGCGGGTGACGCAGAAGGTCTTTCTGCTGTCGCCTGCTAACGTCGATGTCACGGCGGAGGACAAGGCCCGGATCGCCGAGGGCGGGTTCTTCAACCAGAGCTGAGTGAAACGCAACCGTAGGGACCGGCCAACAGGCCGACGAGCAGGGGAGAGGGAAGCGCGATGAGTGTCGCACTCCAGGTGCTGTACATCGCGTTGTACTGCTTCCTCTTTGTGCTGATTTTCCGATTGGTGATGGATTACGTCTTCCAGTTCGCCCGTTCATGGCACCCTGGGAAGCCGATGGTGGTGGTCCTGGAGGGCACCTACACTGTCACCGATCCGCCGCTCAAGCTTCTGCGGCGGTTCATCCCGCCGCTGCGCCTCGGGGGCGTGGCGCTCGACCTGTCCTTCTTCGTATTGATGATCATCGTTTACATCCTGATCTACGTTGTTGGGAGCTTCATGTGAACGGTGCAAGCTCCCGATATGTCGACGATCACGTTGAGGTGAAGAGATGCCGTTGACCCCCGAGGACGTTCGGAACAAGCAGTTCACGACCGTCCGCCTCCGAGAGGGCTATGACGAGGATGAGGTCGACGCCTTCCTCGACGAGGTGGAGTCGGAGCTGACCCGACTGCTCCGCGAGAACGAGGACCTGCGGGCCAAACTGGCCGCAGCCACTCGTGCCGCCGCCCAGAACCAGCAGGGCATGCGCAAGCCGGAGCCGCAGGACCGACCGGTCCCCGCTGCCATATCCGGTCCGCAGCCTGTGCAGCAGCAGATGCCCCAGCAGCAGATGGGCCCGCCGCAGCAGCAGGGCGGCATGCCGCAGCTGCCGCCCGGCCCCAGCTCGCAGCAGCAGGGTCCCGGTCCGATGGGTCAGCACCCGATGCAGCAGCAGGGACCTGGCCCGATGGGTCAGCACCCGATGCAGCAGCAGGGTCCCGGTCCGATGGGTCAGCACCCGATGCAGCAGCAGGGGCATCCGATGCAGCAGCAGGGCCCCGGCGGCGACAGTGCCGCCCGTGTGCTCTCGCTCGCACAGCAGACCGCCGACCAGGCCATCGCCGAGGCCCGGTCCGAGGCCAACAAGATCGTCGGTGAGGCACGCAGCCGCGCCGAGGGCCTGGAGCGGGACGCCCGCGCCAAGGCCGACGCGCTGGAGCGGGACGCCCAGGAGAAGCACCGCGTCGCGATGGGCTCGCTGGAGTCCGCCCGCGCCACGCTGGAGCGCAAGGTCGAGGACCTGCGCGGCTTCGAGCGGGAGTACCGCACGCGGCTCAAGTCCTACCTGGAGTCCCAGCTGCGCCAGCTGGAGAACCAGGCGGACGACTCGCTCGCCCCGCCGCGCACCACTCCGGCCGCCCCGTCCCTGCCTTCCGCGTCCGCCATGGGCGGGAGCATGGGCAACGGCTCGATGGGCAACGGCTCGATGGGGAACGGCTCGATGAGCAACGGCATGAGCGGAATGGCTCCCGCCGGAGCCGGCGCGATGGGGCACAACGCCTCGGCGCCCTCCTACGGTGCCGGTGGGGGCCAGGGTATGGGCGGCCACACCCCCGGCCCGACGTACGGCGGCCAGCAGCAGATGTCGCCGGCGATGACCCAGCCGATGGCGCCGGTCCGTCCGCAGGGCGGCCCCTCGCCGCTCCAGCAGGCGCCGACGCCGATGAGGGGCTTCCTCATCGACGAGGACGACAACTAGCCGCTGCGGCGCGCTTCTCAGGGCCGGGCCTCCCGGGGATTCCTCCCCCGCGGAGGCCCGGCCCTTGTGCGTCCCCGGCTCTTCTACGGCCCGTTTACGCGCCCCGTACGCGCCTGCGCGTGAGCCCGGACGTGGGATGCGCGTCAGGGGGGCGCCCGGGAAGAGCGCACCCCTGACGGCGGAGAGAGGTCAGGCCTTGCGCAGGTGGAAGGTCAGGCCCAGCGGCTCATCGGTGAAGGCGGCGCCGAAGCCGTCGTCCGGCCCGCCCTCGGCGAAGTCCGGCGCCAGCACCTCCTCGGCGATGAGCGCGGCGTGCGTGCCCAGCGCCTCGGCCAGGTCCGCGCGGTCCGTGGCGTAGCGGACCGCGATCCTGTCGGCCACGTCGAAGCCGCTGTTCTTGCGGGCCTCCTGGACCAGCCGGATCACATCCCTGGCCAGGCCGGCGAGCCGCAGCTCCGGGGTGATCTCCAGGTCGAGGGCGACCGTGGCGCCGGAGTCGGAGGCCACCGACCAGCCCTCGCGGGGGGTTTCGGTGACGATGACCTCGTCAGGGGTGAGGACGACGTCGTCGCCGTCCACGACCACCGTGGTGGTGCCGCGCTCCCGCAGGTCCGCGGACAGGGCCGCCGCGTCGGCCGCGGCCACCGCCGCCGCGACCGCCTGGACGCCCTTGCCGAACCGCTTGCCCAGCACCCGGAAGTTCGCCTTCGCGCTGGCGTCCACCAGCGAACCGCCGACCTCGGACAGCCCGGCCAGCGATGAGACGTTCAGCTCCTCGGCGATCTGCGCGCGCAATTCCTGCGACAGGTCCTCGAAGCCCGCGGCGGCGACCAGCGCGCGCGACAGCGGCTGCCTGGTCTTCACCCCGGACTCCGCCCGGGTCGCCCGGCCCAGCTCGACCAGCCGCCGCACCAGCAGCATCCGCGCCGAGAGCGCCGGATCGATCCTGCCCTCCTCGACCGGCGGCCAGGACGCCAGGTGCACGGAGTCCGGCGCGTCCGGGACCACCGGCACCACCAGGTCCTGCCACACCCGTTCGGTGATGAACGGCACCAGCGGCGCCAACAGCCGGGTCACCGTCTCGACCACGTCGTGCAGCGTGCGCAGCGCCGCCGCGTCGCCCTGCCAGAAGCGCCGCCGCGACCGGCGTACGTACCAGTTGGACAGGTCGTCCACGAAGGCCGACAGGAGCTTGCCCGCCCGCTGGGTGTCGTACGACTCCAGCGCGTCGGTGACGTCGCGCACCAGCACGTTCAGCTCGCCGACCAGCCAGCGGTCCAGCAGTGGCCTGTCCTCGACCGCGGGGTCGGCGGCGGACGGCGCCCAGCCGGAGGTGCGGGCGTAGAGCGCCTGGAAGGCCACGGTGTTCCAGTAGGTGAGCAGCGTCTTGCGCACCACCTCCTGGATCGTGCCGTGCCCGACCCTGCGGGCCGCCCACGGGGAGCCGCCGGCCGCCATGAACCAGCGCACCGCGTCGGCGCCGTGCTGGTCCATGAGCGGGATCGGCTCCAGGATGTTGCCCAGGTGCTTGGACATCTTGCGGCCGTCCTCGGCCAGGATGTGGCCCAGGCACACCACGTTCTCGTACGCGGACCGGTCGAAGACCAGCGTGCCGACCGCCATCAGCGTGTAGAACCAGCCGCGGGTCTGGTCGATCGCCTCGGAGATGAACTGCGCCGGGTACGTCCGTTCGAAGACGTCCTTGTTGTGGTACGGGTAGCCCCACTGGGCGAACGGCATCGACCCCGAGTCGTACCAGGCGTCGATGACCTCGGGCACCCGGGTGGCGGTGCCGCCGCAGGTGCCGCACGGGAAGGTCACCGCGTCGATGTACGGCCGGTGCGGGTCGAGCCCCGACTGGTCGCTGCCGGTCAGCTCGGTCAGCTCGGCCAGCGAGCCGACACAGGTGAGGTGGTCCTGCTCGCAGCGCCAGATCGGCAGCGGGGTGCCCCAGTAGCGGCTGCGGGACAGCGCCCAGTCCACGTTGTTCTCCAGCCAGTCGCCGAAGCGGCCGTGCTTGACCGACTCCGGGTACCAGTTGGTCCCCTCGTTCTCCCGCAGCATCGCGTCCTTGACCGCGGTGGTCCTGATGTACCAGGACGGCTGCGCGTAGTACAGCAGCGCGGTGTGGCAGCGCCAGCAGTGCGGATAGCTGTGCTCGTACGGCACATGGCGGAACAGCCGCCCGCTGGAGCGCAGTCCGGCGACCAGCGCCTCGTCGGCCTTCTTGAAGAACACCCCGCCGACCAGCGGCACGTCAGGCTCGAAGGTGCCGTCCCTGCGCACCGGGTTGACCACCGGCAGCCCGTACGCGCGGCACGCCTTGAGGTCGTCCTCACCGAAGGCGGGGGACTGGTGCACCAGGCCGGTGCCGTCCTCGGTGGTCACGTAGTCGGCGTTCAGCACGAAGTGCGCGTCCGGGATGTCCACCAGGTCGAACGGCCGGTCGTACGTCCAGCGCTCCATCTCGCGGCCGGTGAAAGCGTCCCCGGTCGCGGTCCACCCCTCGCCCAGCGCCTTGCCGAGCAGCGGCTCGGCGACCACCAGCTGCTCGGCGCCGTCGGTGGCGACGACGTAGGTGACGTCCGGATGCGCGGCGACCGCGGTGTTGGACACCAGGGTCCACGGTGTCGTCGTCCACACCAGCAGCGAGGCGCGGCCGGCCAGCGGGCCGCCGGTCAGCGGGAAGCGCACGTAGACCGACGGGTCCACGACCGTCTCGTAGCCCTGCGCCAGCTCGTGGTCCGACAGGCCGGTCTGGTCGCGCGGACACCAGGGGGCGACCCGGTAGTCCTGCACCAGCAGGCCCTTGCCGAAGATCTGCTTGAGCGACCACCACACCGACTCCACGTACTCCGGATCCATGGTGCGGTACGCGTGGTCCAGGTCCACCCAGTAGCCCATCCGGGTGGTCAGCTCGGTGAAGGCGTCGGTGTGCCGGGTCACCGAGGCGCGGCACTTCGCGTTGAACTCCGCGATGCCGTAGTCCTCGATGTCCTGTTTGCCGGTGAAGCCCAGCTCCTTCTCCACGGCCAGCTCGACCGGCAGGCCGTGGCAGTCCCAGCCCGCCTTGCGGGTCACATGGTGGCCCTGCATCGTCTTGAAGCGCGGGAAGACGTCCTTGAAGACCCGGGCCTCGATGTGGTGGGCGCCGGGCATGCCGTTGGCGGTGGGCGGACCCTCGTAGAACACCCAGTCGGGCATGCCGCGGGTCTGCTCGACCGAGCGGGCGAACGTCCTGCGCTCGCCCCACAGCGCCAGCACCTCGTGTTCGAGGGCGGGCAGGTCCACCTGCGCGGGCACCTGGCGATACTGCGGCTGACTCATCGGGGACTTCCTCCGGCGGACACTGGGACAGACTCCGTCGAAGGGACGAGGGCGCCGACGCGCTCCCGCGGTACCACCCTTCTTGGCGGTGGACGACTTCCCACCGCCCCCTCATTAGGGGTCAGCGATGCCGGTTCTACTCGCCCGAGGGCTTTCTTCCGGCGGCTCCGGGCTGATCTTCGCCCCGCGCACACCCCCGGGCTTCCACCGTCCCCGGGTCGCTCATGGCTGCGTGCGGCGCTACTCGTCCCATCCACGCGGTTCGCTGCCGCCCAGTGTACGGGGGTGCGGGGCGCCGCGTCGCCGCGGTTCGCGCTGCCCCGCCGGGGAGGGGGCCGGGCGCCCCGGCTGACCCGAATGGCCTGCTCCGCGCGCCAGGCGGGCGCCCGGCACCCATCGTTGCGGCAAGGTACCGGAATACCTGGCGGTGAGCTGGGCACAACGGATGCAGACCTTTCTGCCCTGCCGTCAGGCGGTGCCCCGTTGTCGCCGCGGGTCCGGAGCGGATCGCCGCGGGCAGGAGTGGTGGTCGGGAGCGTGCCGCGGGCAAGCGCGCCGGTCGGTATGGGTCCAAGACGGGAGCTGGCACTGTGGGTGTGGAGAAGACTGCGGCCGGTGCGGCCGCCAGCGGCGTGCCGGCGGCGCGCGAGGCCGCCGAGGCCGAGGCGCTCGCGGTGCTGCCGGGCGAGGACCCGTGGACCGCGGCCGAGGTCGAGGAGGCGAGAGCCGAACTGGTCTCGGAGGTCGAACGGCTCAAGGCCGAGATCGCGTCCTCCGAGGCGGCCGTCGCGGGCATGCTCCGCGACTCCTCCGACAGCGGCGGCGACGAGGTCGACACCGGCGCGAAGAACATCAGCCGCGAGTCGGAACTGGCGCTCGCGGCGAACACCCGCGACATGCTGCTCCAGGCCGAGCACGCGCTGCAACGGCTCGGCGAGGGCACGTACGGCCTGTGCGAGGTGTGCGGCAACCCGATCGGCAAGGCCAGGATGCAGGCCTTCCCCCGGGCGACGCTGTGCCTGGACGACAAACAGCGCCAGGAGCGCCGATGACCCGCTCCCGGGGTGTGCCGTACCCTCGTCACCAGGCGGGCGACGGAGCACATACGGGCTGAGGGCTGAGGGACCACGTGACGGAAGCGGAGCGCATCATCATCACGCCGGACGACGACATCCCGGGTACGACCGGGGAGTCCGAGCCGACCGGCGCTGCCGAGCCGTCCGTGGCATCCGAGTCCGAGCCGCCCGCCGCCCCCGGGCGGACGGCCGCCGGCCGCAGGCGCCGCGTCCTGGTGCTGATCGGCGTCGCGGCCGTCGCGTACCTGCTCGACCTGCTGTCGAAGATCTGGGTGGTCACCAGCCTGGAGAACCACGCCCCGATCAGCGTCTTCGGCCACTACCTGCGGCTGGACGCGATCAGGAACGCCGGCGCGGCCTTCGGCCTCGGCCAGGGCATGACGATCGTCTTCACGGTGATCGCGGCCGGCGTGATCGTGGTGATCGCCCGGCTGTCCCGGCGGCTCTACAGCGTGCCGTGGGCCATCGCGCTGGGCCTGCTGCTCGGCGGCGCCTTCGGCAACCTCACCGACCGGGTCTTCCGCGCCCCGGGCGGCTTCCAGGGCCGCGTGGTGGACTTCATCGCCCCGGCCCACTTCGCGGTCTTCAACCTCGCCGACTCCGCCATCACCTGCGGCGGCGTGCTGATCGTCCTGCTGTCCTTCCGCGGCATCGACCCCGACGGCACCCGCCACCGCGACTGAGCGCCCGCCCGCCGCGTCCGACGGCCGCCCGCCCGCGCGGGCGGGCGGCCGCGCCGGGTCCTGCATACTCGTCGGGTGAGTACCGTTCCCGAAGTCCGCTCCCTGCCCGTGCCCGACGGCCTCGAAGGCGAGCGGGTCGACGCCGCCCTCGCCCGAATGTTCGGCTTCTCCCGGACCAAGGCCGCAGAACTGGCGGCCGGGGGGAAGGTATCGCTCGACGGGTCCGTGGCGGGCAAGTCGGAACGGGTGCACGGCGGGGCCTGGCTGGAGGTCGAGATGCCCGCGGCCGCGGCCGCGGTGCGGATCGTCGCCGAGCCGGTCGAGGGCATGGAGATCGTCCACGACGACGACGACATCGTCGTCATCGTCAAGCCGGTCGGTGTGGCCGCCCACCCCAGCCCCGGCTGGACCGGCACCACCGTGATCGGCGGCCTGGCCGCGGCGGGCTACCGCATCTCCACCTCCGGCGCCGCCGAGCGCCAGGGCATCGTGCACCGCCTCGACGTGGGCACCTCGGGCCTGATGGTGGTCGCCAAGTCGGAGCGCGCGTACACCCGGCTCAAGCAGCAGTTCCGCGACCGGGTGGTGGACAAGCGCTACCACGCCCTGGTCCAGGGGCACCCCGACCCGATGAGCGGCACGATCGACGCCCCCATCGGCCGGCACCCCACCCATGACTACAAGTGGGCCGTGATCGCCGACGGCAAGGCCTCGGTGACGCACTACGACCTCATCGAGGCGTTCCGCTCCGCCAGCCTGCTGGACATCAAGCTGGAGACCGGCCGTACGCACCAGATCCGGGTGCACATGTCCGCGCACCGCCACCCTTGCGTCGGCGACATCACCTACGGCGCCGACCCGACGATGGCCAAGCGGCTCGGCCTGACCCGGCAGTGGCTGCACGCCAAGCGGCTGGGCTTCGAGCACCCGGCGGACGGCGAGTGGGTGGAGTTCGAGAGCGGCTACCCCGACGACCTCCAGCACGCGCTGGACACCGTACGGGAGGACAGCAGGTGATCTCCCCGGACCTCGCCGTACGGGTGGTCGCGGCGGACGACGCCGACGCCATGGCCGCGGTGCACGCGATCCGGCACGAGGTCTTCGTGGTGGAGCAGAACGTGCCGGCCGAGCTGGAGTGGGACGGCAAGGACGACCGGGCGGTGCACGCGCTGGCCCCCGGCGCCGGCACCGGACGGCTGCTGCTGGGCGCGGACGCGGCGGCCAAGAACGGCGGCGACCGGGACATCGCCGTACTCGGCAGGCTCGCCGTGCTCAAGGCCGCCCGCGGTACGGGACGTGGCGCCCTGCTGGTGCGCGCCCTGGAGGACGAGGCCGCCGGGCTCGGCCTCGCGGGCGTCTACCTGGAGGCCCAGGTCCACGCCCTCGGCTTCTACCGCAAGCTCGGCTATGCCGCGTACGGCCCGGAATTCCAGGACGCCGGCATCGCCCACCGCGCCATGCGCCGCACCTGGCGGCCGTAGCGAAGTCCCGGGCACCGCACCGCCCCCGCCGGCCGTGGCGAGGCCGCCGGGCCGCCCGGGTGTGCGCGGGATCACGCGGGCCATGCGGCGCGCCCCACGGCCGCGGCGGCCCCTCATGGCACTGTGACGGGCGTGGATCAGCTCGCCCTGTTCTTCTCGCTCATGCTCGCGGCCGTCGTGATGGTCCCGGTCGCGGAGCGCGTCAACCTGCCGTCGCCGGTGCTGATGACGCTGCTCGGCGGGGTGCTCGCGCTGATCCCGCAGGTCCCCAACGTCCAGATCGACCCGGACCTGATCCTGCCGCTGGTGCTGCCGCCGCTGCTGTACGCCGCGGTGCAGCGCACCTCGTGGCGGCAGTTCGCGGCCAACCGGCGGGCGATCTTCCTGCTCGCGGTGGCGCTGGTCTTCGTCACGACCGCGGCCGTCGCCGCGGTCGTGGACGCGGTGGTGCCCGGCATCACCCTTGCCGCGGCCTGCGCGCTCGGCGCCCTGGTGGCGCCGCCCGACCCGGTGGCGGCGACCGCGGTGGCCGGGGCGCTCGGGCTGCCGCGCCGGATGATCTCCATCCTGGAGGGCGAGGGGCTGTTCAACGACGTCACGGCGATCGTGCTTTACCACGTGGCGGTGGCTGCGGTCGTGTCCGGGCACTTCTCGCTGCCGCACGCCGTCCTCGAACTGGTGCTGTCCGCGGTGGTCGCGGTCCTCGTCGGGCTGGTGCTGGGCTGGGGCACCAACAAGCTCATGGGGGTGGTGGGCGACCCGACGCTGCAGATCGGCCTGTCGCTGCTGGTGCCCTTCGCCGCCTACGCCCTCGCCGAGGAATTCGCCGGCTCCGGCGTCCTCGCGGTCCTCACCAGCGCCCTGTTCCTCGCCGAGAACGCCTTCGCCGCCGACGACGTGACCGCCAGGCTGGCCGGAACCACCTTCTGGCAGATCGTCGACACCCTGGTCACCGGGATCGCCTTCGGGCTGATCGGCCTCGAACTGCACCATGTGTTCAGCGTCAGCTCGGGCAGCTGGGGCACGATGACCCGGCACGCGGGCCTTGTGGTGGCCGTGGTGATCGGCGTACGGCTGCTCTATCTGCTGCCGGCCGCGTGGGTCGCCAGGAAGCTGCACAAACTGCGGGACATGGACGAGGACATCCCGATGACCTGGCGGGAGACCGTCATCATGTGGTGGTCGGGGATGCGCGGGGTGGCCTCGGTGGCGCTGGCGCTGGCCATCCCGCTGAAAACCGACCACGACGGCCCGTTCCCGGCCCGCGCGGAACTGCTCTTCATCGCCTTCGCGGTGGTGCTCGCCACCCTGGTCATCCAGGGCCTCACCCTGCCCTGGCTGGTCAAGCGGCTCGGGGTGAGCAGCGACATCGACGCGGAGCACGCCCTGGAGCACGCCCTCGCGCTCCGCGCCATGGCCGCCGCCCGCGCCAGGCTCAAGGAGATCGAGCGGAGCGAGCCGATCGACGAGGACCTGTCGGAGATGCTGCACCGCAGGGCCTTCGACCTGGGCGCCCGCATCTCGCCCGACATCGTGGACGACGAGCGCCGCGAGTCGCACGCCCGCCGGGTCAAGAGGGTCAAGGCGCTGCGCCGCATCCAGGACGACATGATGTCCGCCGCCCGCCACGAGGTGCTGGCCGCCCGCAGCGAGGCGGGCAACGACCCGGAGGTCGTCGACCGGGTCCTGCGCCATCTGGACCTGCGCTCGATACGCGGCGACGTACGCGGCTGAGCCCCCGGCCGGCCCCCGCGGTCAGCGCTTGCCCGGTCCCGGGCCGAGGCCGGCGGTGTCCGGCAGCGGCGCCGGGGCCCGGTCCCGCGCCGCGTCCCGCCCGCCCGGCGCGTCCGAGGTGCTGAGCCGCGGCAGCGCGTACGGGTGCTCGCAGCGCAGCCAGTCGATCAGCTGCTCGCGCACGATGCAGCGCAGGTCGAAGATGTCGCCGGCGTCCTTGGCGGTGACCAGCGCCCGCAGCTGGATGGTGGTCGGGGTGGTGTCGATCACCACCAGACCCCACGCCCTGCGGTCCCACTCCTGCGTCTGCTCCAGGATCTCCAGCAGCCGCTTGCGCATCCCGTCGACGGGCGCCGAGTGGTCGAGGTGGAAGAAGACGGTGCCGGTCATCCGCGCGTCGCCGCGCGACCAGTTCTCGAACGGCTTGCTGGTGAAGTACGACACCGGCATCGTGATCCGCCGCTCGTCCCAGGTGCGCACGCTCAGGAACGTCAGGGTGATCTCCTCGACCGTTCCCCACTCGCCGTCCACCACCACGGTGTCGCCGATCCGCACCATGTCGCCGAAGGCGATCTGCAGCCCGGCGAAGAGATTGCCCAGCGTGGACTGCGCCGCCACACCGGCGACGATGCCGATGATGCCGGCGGACGCCAGCATCGAGGCCCCGACGGTACGCATCGCGGGGAAGGTGAACAGCATCGAGGCGATCGCGATCACCCCCACGATCGCGGTGAACACCCGCTGGATCAGCGTCGACTGGGTCCGCAGCCGGCGGATCTTCGCGACATCCCTGGAGACCGCGGCATAGCGCGCGTAGGAGGAGTCGGTGACGGCGGTCGCGACCCGGATCGTCAGCCACGCGGTGGCGCCGATCAGCACCAGCGTGAGGCCCTGCCCGACGGCTGCGCGGTGCTCGGCCGCGATGCGCACGGTGCGGTAGGCGCCGCGCAGCATCGCGGTGCACAGCGTCACCTGCAACGGCAGCCGGCAGCGGCGCAGCAGGTGCCACAGCGGCGTCTCGGGGTGCCGGGCGTCCGCAGCGCGAAGCGTTCTGTCGACGACGAGGCCCAGAACAACGGTCAGCGTGACCACTGTCCCCACGACGAGTACAGGTCGCAACGCGCCTTCCATGGTCACCTCTTCGCTCCTCAGTCCCAATGGCACTATGGACGCGTACCCGACCAGCCGAAGGAAACCCTGTGACGATTGTCCTGTTCCACTCCACGTACGGGCTGCGACCGGCCGTGCACAGCGCCGCCGACCGGCTGCGCGAAGACGGGCACGAGGTGGTGGTGCCCGACCTCTTCGACGGCAGGACCGCGGACAGCACGGAGGAGGGCATGCGGCTCAGGGACGACATCGGCAGGGAGGAGCTGCTGCACCGGGCGGTGACCGCGGCGGCGCCGTATTCCGAGCGGGGCGTGGTCTACGCGGGCTTCTCGCTGGGCGGCTCGATCGCGCAGAATCTGGCGCTGGGCGACGAGCGGGCCCGCGGGCTGCTGCTCCTGCACGGCACGTCGGACATCGCGGAGGGCGCGGCCACCGACATCCCGGTGCAGCTGCACGTCGCGGACCCCGACCCGTTCGAGCCCGACGACTGGCTGAACGCCTGGTACCTGGGGATGCGCAAGGCCGGCGCCGACGTGGAGATCCACCGCTACCGGGGCGCGGGCCACCTCTACACCGACCCGCAGCTGGCCGACTACGACGCCGAGGCCGCGGAGCGCACCTGGGCGATCGCGCGGGACTTCCTCCGGGAGCTGTAGCCCGCCGGAGGAGCCCCGCGCACCGCGGCTACTTCTTGAGCTGCGCCTCGAAGGCGGACATCACCTGGTCCGAGGTCAGGCCCGGCACCTTCACCGGCGTGCCGTTGACCACGACGTAGGGGGTGCCGCCCTGCACTACGTCCTGCGGCGCGGTGTCGTACTTGTGGCTCATCGTCAGGGCCCACTTGTCGAAGGTGCCCTTCTTCACCGCGTCGGAGAACTTGGCGTTCCCCTTGAGCGCCGGGACCTTCTGCGCCAGCGAGATCAGCTTGTCGGCGCTGTTGAACTCGTCCTTCTTCTCGTCCGGGTGGACGTCCTTGGAGTACAGCAGCTTGTGGTACTGCTCGAAGGCGTCGAGCGAGACGTTCAGCGCCGCGCCCATGGCGCTGAGCGACTTCTTGGAGCCGGAGCCGCCCTGCACGTCGTCCAGGAACGTCGCGAAGGTGTAGTCGATCTGGTACTTGCCGTCCTTGGCGCCCTGGAGCACCGCGTCACCGGCCGCCTGCTCGTAGCCCGCGCAGATCGGGCAGCGCAGGTCCTCGTACTCCTTGACGACGTTCTTGTTCTTCGGGTCGCCGACGATGACGGTCGTGCCGTCGGTGCCCGAGGTGTTGGCCGGCTTGACCAGGGTGTTGTCGGCGGCGTCCGACCAGTAGCTGGGCTTGTTCATCTCGTTGACGGCGTAGGCGACGCCGCCGGCTATCGCCAGCAGGGCCACGACGCCGCCGCCGACCAGCAGCTGCCGGCGGACCTTGGCCTTCTTGGCCTCCTTCTCGCGCTGGGCGCGCAGCCGCTCGCGGGCGGCGTCCTTGCTGGCCTTGCTGTTGCGGTTGCTCATGACGGATCTCCGTGAGTACGCGTGGTGAGTGGGGGGTGTACCGGTCCTGCGGTCAGAGGGCGACCGGGACGGGCGGACCACGGGTCACGACGGCGTGGTGCGGCCAGCGGGCGGCGGGGGCTCCCGCGGCGGCGCTCCGGGCGGCGGGGCGCACCCGGCGCGGCAGGCCGGTGCGGGGGCCGCGGACGGCGGCCACCGCGAACAGCAGCGGGCGGAAGGCGGCAAGGCCGACCGTCCGCAGCGCCTGGTGCAGGGCCGCCTCGCCGCGCCGCAGCCACCAGGCGGCCAGCAGGCCCACCGAGACGTGCGCGGCCAGCAGCAGCCAGGGCAGGGTGCCCGCCTGCATTCCCGCAGCGGTCTCAGCGCCGCCCTGCACCGCGGACAGCGGGGTGGCGGGCGCGGGGCCGACATGGCCGCCGTGGCAGAGGAAGGCCTCGTTGAACGACCGCCACGAGCCGGTCACCGGCCCGCCGGACGGGCCATAGCAGGCCTGCTGCCCGGTGGTCAGCAGCGTGTCCACGGCCAGTTCGAGCGGCACCATCAGGCCGGCCAGCGTCCAGAAGCCGCACTCGGGCCGGGCGGTGACCAGATACGCCAGCGCGAAGACCGCGGCGAAGGCCCCGGCCACCGCGGGCAGCGGCAGCGGGGCCTTGGCCATCAGGACGTGCGAGGTCGAGGAGAGCGTGACGCACAGCGCGGCGAAGAGGCCAGCACGCAGTGCCCTCAGCCGCGGTCGTATCGCCTCCATGGCGACAGAGTGTGCCACGCGTACCTGTATGTGTGACCTAAGAGCGGGTAACGGAGGCGGTCTGCGGGGCGTCCTGGGACCGCTGCAGGCCCGGTATGCGGCCGTTGCGGAAAAGGTCCACGAAGATCCGGTGGTCCGCGCGGACCCGGTCGCCGTAGGAGTGCGCGAAGTCCACCAGCATCGGCGCGAAGCCCTCCTCGTCCGCGCCGATCACCTCGTCGACGGCCTTCTCGGTGGAGAACGGCACCAGCGAGTGGCCGCTGTCGTCGTCCGCGGCGGCGTGCACCGTCGCCGCGGCCCGGCCCAGGTCCGCCACCACCGCCTCGATCTGCGCCGGGCCGTCCAGGTCCGACCAGTCCAGGTCCACCGCGTACGGCGACACCCCGGCGACCAGCTGCCCGGTGCCCGCCAGCTCGGTCCAGCCCAGCCACGGGTCGGCGTGCGCCTGCCGCGCCCGCTGCGAGACGACCGTGCGCTGGCCCTCGTGCGGGAAGTAGCCGCGCACCGCGGGGTCGGTGATGTGTTGCGAGACCGCCGGGGTCTGGCCCTGCTTCATGTAGATGACGACGTCGTTCTCCAGCGCGTCGGTGGTGCCTTCGAGCAGCAGGTTGTACGACGGCAGGCCCGCGCTGCCGATGCCGATCCCGCGCCGGCCGACCACGTCCTTGACCCGCAGGCTGTCCGGGCGCCCCCGGCTGGCCGCGGGCAGCGGCTCCAGGTACGGCCCGAAGGCGGTCGGCACCGCGCCCCGGGTGGCCGCGTCCAGCGGTATGGCGCCGCCGTCCTCGGCGAAGCGCTTGAGGTCCCAGGTGAAGGGGCCGACGAAGGCCTCGTCGAAGTCGTTGGCGCTGGAGACCAGCCGGCCGTTGGCTGCCAGATAGGTGCCGAAGTTCTCGGCGTGCAGGTCGCCGTGGATCCACATCCGGCCGGTGCGCTCGGTCCGCGCGGGCCGTCGCCCGTAGTGATGTCTGCCACGACAGGGGGGACGACGCGGGCGCCCGGATGGTTGCCTGCCTGCCTGCCGGGGCGCGGCGGGCTGCCGCCGCCGGGTCGCGGCCTGCGCTGTCGTACCCGGGTCGTAGACTCACCGACGCCGCCAGACAACCCGTTCCGATGGCCCGTTCTCGCCGGAGGTGTCGCCGCCTTGACCGATCAGCCCTTCACTCATCTGCACGTCCACACCCAGTATTCGCTGCTGGACGGAGCGGCGAGACTGAAGGACATGTTCAAGGCGTGCAACGAGATGGAGATGAGCCATGTGGCCATCACCGATCACGGCAATCTGCACGGCGCCTACGACTTCTTCCACCAGGCCAAGGCCGCCGGTGTGACCCCGGTGATGGGTATCGAGGCGTATCTGGCGCCCGAGTCGCGGCGGTACAACAAACCGGTCAAATGGGGCGCCCCGCACCAGAAGGGCGACGACGTGTCCGGCGCGGGCGCGTACACCCATATGACCATCTGGGCGCGCGACCGGGTCGGGCTGCACAACCTCTTCCGCGCCCAGTCCCGCGCGGCCTTCGAGGGCTACTTCCGCAAGCCCCGGATGGACCGCGAGCTGCTCAGCGAGCACTCCGAGGGCCTGATGGCCACCACCGGCTGCCCCTCGGGCGAGGTCTCCACCCGGATCCGGCTGGGGCAGATGGACGAGGCGATCAAGGCCGCGTCCGAATACCAGGACATCTTCGGCAAGGAGAACTTCTTCGTCGAGATCATGGACCACGGCATCGACATCGACCGCAGGGCCAGGGACGGCCTGATGGAGATCTCGAAGAAGCTCAAGGCGCCGTTCGTGGTCACCAACGACTCGCACTACACGTACGCGGAGGAGTCGTCCGCGCACGACACCCTGCTGTGCATCCAGACCGGCTCGAACATGACCGACCCGGGCCGCTTCAAGTTCGACGGCTCCGGCTACTACCTCAAGTCCGCCGCCGAGATGTACGCCATCGACTCCTCCGACGCCTGGCAGGAGGGCTGCCGCAACACCCAGTTGCTGATCGCCGACCGGGTCGACACCGAGGGCATGTTCCAGTTCAGGAACCTGATGCCGAAGTTCGACGTGCCCGAGGGGTACACCGAGGTGACCTGGTTCCGCGAGGAGGTCGCCCGCGGCATGAACAGGCGCTTCCCCGGCGGCATCCCCGAGGACCGGCAGAAGCTCGCCGACTACGAGATGGAAACCATCGTCCAGATGGGCTTCCCCGGCTACTTCCTGGTGGTCGCCGACTTCATCATGTGGGCGAAGAACAACGGCATCGCGGTCGGCCCCGGCCGCGGCTCCGCGGCCGGCTCGATCGTCGCGTACGCCATGGGCATCACCGACCTCGACCCGGTCCCGCACGGGCTGATCTTCGAGCGGTTCCTCAATCCCGAGCGCGTGTCCATGCCCGACGTCGACATCGACTTCGACGAGCGCAGGCGCGGCGAGGTCATCCGCTATGTGACCGAGAAGTACGGCTCCGACAAGGTCGCCCAGATCGCGACCTACGGCACCATCAAGGCCAAGGCCGCGATCAAGGACTCGGCCCGGGTGCTCGGCTACCCGTTCTCGATGGGCGACCGGATCACCAAGGCGATGCCCGCCGACGTCCTCGGCAAGGGCATCCCGCTGTCCGGCATCACCGACAAGGACCACCCCCGCTACAGCGAGGCGGGCGAGGTCCGGGCGATGTACGAGAACGAGCCCGACGTCACCAAGGTGATCAACTCGGCGAAGGGCATCGAGGGCCTGGTCCGGCAGATGGGCGTGCACGCGGCCGGTGTGATCATGTCCGCCGAGCCGCTGATCGACCACGTGCCGATCTTCTCGCCGAAGAACGACGGCGCCGTCGTGACCCAGTGGGACTACCCGAGCTGCGAGTCGCTCGGCCTGCTCAAGATGGACTTCCTGGGCCTGCGCAACCTGACGATCATGGACGACGCGGTCAAGTCGATCAAGGCCAACAAGGACATCGACATCGATCTGCTGTCGCTGCCGCTGGACGACCCCAACACCTACGCCCTGCTCGGCCGCGGCGACACGCTCGGCGTCTTCCAGTTCGACGGCGGACCCATGCGCGCCCTGCTGCGCATGATGAAGCCTGACAACTTCGAGGACATCTCCGCCGTCTCGGCCCTCTACCGGCCGGGCCCGATGGGCATGAACTCGCACATCAACTACGCCCTGCGCAAGAACAAGCAGCAGGAGATCACCCCGATCCACAAGGAGCTGGAAGAGCCGCTCCGCGAGGTGCTGGAGGTGACCTACGGCCTGATCGTCTACCAGGAGCAGGTGCAGAAGGCCGCCCAGGTGCTGGCCGGCTATTCACTGGGCCAGGCCGACCTGCTGCGCCGGGCGATGGGCAAGAAGAAGAAGGAGGTCCTGGACAAGGAGTTCATCCCCTTCCAGGCCGGCATGCGCGAGCGCGGCTACTCCGACCAGGCCATCCAGGCGGTCTGGGACGTCCTGGTGCCCTTCGCGGGATACGCCTTCAACAAGGCGCACTCCGCCGCGTACGGCCTGGTGTCGTACTGGACGGCGTATCTCAAGGCGAACTACCCGGCCGAGTACATGGCGGGTCTGCTGACGTCGGTGAAGGACGACAAGGACAAGATGGCGCTCTATCTCAACGAGTGCCGCCGGATGGGCATCAAGGTGCTGCCCCCGGACGTCAACGAGTCCAACGCCAACTTCACCCCGCGCGGCGACGACACGATCGTTTTCGGCCTCACCGCCGTCCGCAACGTCGGGCAGAACGTGGTGGAGTCCGTGGTCAAGTCCCGCAAGGCCAAGGGCCGCTACGGGAGCTTCCCCGACTTCCTCGACAAGGTCGAGGTGGTGGTCTGCAACAAGCGGACGGTCGAGTCGCTGATCAAGGCCGGCGCCTTCGACACCATGCAGCACACCAGGCGCGGCCTGACCGAGCACTTCGAGACGATGATCGACAACGTGGTGCAGGTCAAGCGCAAGGAGGCCGAGGGCCAGTTCGACCTCTTCGGCGGCATGGGCGAGGGCGACGCGGACGACGGACCCGCCTTCGGCATGGACGTGGTCTTCTCCGACATCGAGTGGGACAAGACCTATCTGCTCGCGCAGGAGCGCGAAATGCTCGGACTGTACGTGTCCGACCACCCGCTGTTCGGCATCGAGCACATCCTCGGCGACAAGACCGACGCCGCGATCGCCGCGCTGGCCGGCGACTACCAGGACGGCGCGATCGTCACCATCGGCGGCATCATCTCCGGGCTCCAGCGCAAGATGACCAAACAGGGCAACGCCTGGGCGATCGCCACGGTCGAGGATCTGGCCGGCTCGGTGGACTGCATGTTCTTCCCCGCCACCTATCAGCTGGTGTCCACCCAACTGATGGAGGACGCGGTCGTCTTCGTCAAGGGCCGGCTCGACAAGCGCGAGGACATCCCGCGGCTGGTCGCGATGGAGCTGATGGTCCCCGACCTGACCGACGTGGGCACCAACGCGCCGGTGAGCATCTCCATCCCGACGGTCAAGGTCACCCCGCCGCTGGTGGCCAGGCTCGGCGAGGTGCTGGCCAGCCACAAGGGCAACACCGAGGTGCGGGTGCGGCTGCAGGGCGCACGGACCACCACCGTGCTGCGGCTCGACCGGCACCGGGTGACCGCCGATCCCTCGCTCTTCGGCGACCTCAAGGCCCTGCTGGGCCCGGCCTGCCTGGGCGCGGGCCAGCAGGCAGGCTGACCCGGCGGGCGGCCCGCCGCCGGCCCCCGGCAGCCAGGCCGGCCGGCCCCGGCGGCGGGCCGCCCGTCCGACAGGCGCGGGGGCGCCCCGGAAGGGACACCCCCGCCTGTGCCGAACCGCCGGTGCGGCGCGCTCAGTTGTGGCCGAACCGCTTCTGCTGCTTGCGCGGCACCTGCGTGGAGGCCGGCGTCATCTGCTCGTCCGCGTGGCGGCTCCTGGCCTGCTCCTGCTCCTGCGCGGAGGAGTTGCGCTGCTGGTCCTGGTTCTGCTCGGACCGGCGGTTCTGGTTCGGGTTCTGATTCCGGTTCTTGGCCACTGTCCTGCCTTCCTGATGAGGGGGATGTCGGCCGAACGGCCTGCCGCCCGGCGGGCTTGGCGCCCAGCGGGCTCGCGGCCGAGCGGCCGCCATCAGATTTGCACGGGAGTACGAAGCGCGCATTTCGGGCAGTTGGGTGGGGTAGGAGTGACGCAAAACGACCGACCGCCACGCCGAAGATCGTGTTCGAGCTCATAACGCCCCGGCATTCGGGCAGACTCGGTGAGACCTGGGAGGATTCAGGGCCGAGGGGGCGACCGGAAGAGGTGCGATATGGACCGCTGCGTCGTCCTGGTGGACGCCGGATATCTACTGGGCGCAGCAGCAAGCCTTCTGGCCGGTGAGCCGTCTCGTTCCCGGATCATCGTTGATCATGCCGCTGTCGTGGCTGGCCTGCGGGAAAGGGCCGAGCGCGAGACCGGGCAGCCGCTGCTGCGGATCTACTGGTTCGACGGAGCACCCGACCGGGTTCCGCAACCCGAGCACCGGAGGCTGCGGGTGATGCCCCGGGTGACCGTACGCCTCGGCGCGCTCACCCGGACGGACGGCCGCTGGGCGCAGAAGGGCGTCGACGCCGCCATGCACGCCGAACTGTCGGAACTCGCCCGCAACCGGGCCTGCTCCGACATCGTCCTGGTGACCGGTGACGGCGACCTGCTGCCCGGCATGATGTCCGCCAAGGAGCACGGCGTCGCCGTCCACCTGTGGGCCGTACAGGCCGCGGACGGCGACTACAACCAGTCCGAGGACCTGGTCGCCGAGGCCGACGAACGCCGGGTGCTGGACCGCGAGTGGATCACCGCCGCGATCCGGGCCAGGGACGGGATCTGCCTCCCGGCGGGCGGCACCCGGCCCGGTATCGGCCCGGAGATCGCCGCGATCCTGTCCGCGCCGCTGCCCGAGTCCGCCACCGGGACGTCCCGCCAGGAGCCGCACCCCGCCCACCCCCCGCATCCCTCGGAGAACGGCACCGCGCCCGCGGCCGAGCCGGCGGAACCCGCCGGGACCGGCGGCAAGGGCGTACCCACCCCCAAGGACCTGGCCGGCCTCGGCAAGCCGCACCCCGCGCCGGCCACCCCGCACCCCGCCCCCAGCGCCACCCTGCGCTGGTCCTCGGACAAGGGCTGGACCGACCGTGGCGCCGGCGGACCCGACGTCCCCGACACCAGCGGCCTGCCCACCCTGGCCCAGCTCACCACCGCCGAGCAGCGCTGGGCGGACCGGGAGGCCGACATCACGGCGGTCAGCGGCGATCCGTACGAGGTCGGCCAGGTCTTCGCCCGCCGCTGGACCGCCCGCCTCACCGACTCGGGGCAGCTCCAGCAGCTGTCCACCCACTACCCCCGGGTCCCGCACCGGATCGACGGCGAGCTGCTGCGGTACGCCGCCCGCTTCGGCCTGCTCGCGCACAAGGACGACCAGATCGACGAGCACGACCGGTACGCGATCAGGGCCGGGTTCTGGCGCGAGGTCGACACCCGCACCGGCGTCGAGCACGGCCCGGGCGCCGACTGACCCGGCCGCGGGCCCGCGCGGCGGCCCCGGCCGGCCCGGTGTCCGCCGCGCGAAGATCGCCGCGGGCCCCCTCGGGCAACCCCCGTTGCGGCACAAGCCGTCCGCGCCGCGTAGTCTCGATCCTCGTGAACACGGGCACGGAGGACAAGGCGCCCCAAGCGGTCGCCTCGGCCCGCGACACGGTCTGCACCGTGCGCGGACTGATCAGGACGTACCCGGCCGGCTCCGGCGCGCGCCGCCCGGGACCGCGCCGCCGCGGCCCCGCCGCCGAGCCCGCGGCCGTACGCGCCAGCGACGGTATCGACCTCGATGTGCGGCGCGGCGAGCTGTTCGGCATCCTCGGCCCCAACGGCGCCGGCAAGACCACTCTGGTACGCCAGCTCACCGGCCTGCTGCGGCCGGACGCCGGCAGTATCGACCTGCTCGGCCACGACCTCGTACGCCACCCCGACCGGGCCGCCCGGCTGATCGGCTACCTCGGCCAGGAGTCCACCGCCCTCGACGAGCTGACCGTGTCGCTCGCCGCCGAGACCACCGGGCGGCTGCGCGGCCTGGACGCGGCGGCGGCCCGCGCCGGCAGGGACGCCGTCCTGGACGAACTCGGCCTCGGCCCGATCGCGTCCCGCCCGATCAAACGGCTCTCCGGCGGCCAGCGCCGGCTGGCCTGCTTCGCCGCGACACTGGTGGGGGAGCGACCGGTCCTCGTCCTGGACGAGCCCACCACCGGCATGGACCCGGTCGCCCGCCGGGCGGTCTGGGCCGCGATCGGCCGCCGCAGGGCGGATAACGGTGCCACGGTGCTGCTGGTCACCCACAACGTCATCGAGGCGGAGAACGTGCTCGACCGGGTCGCCGTGCTCGACCAGGGCCGGGTCATCGCCTGCGACACCCCCGCCGGGCTGCGCGCCCTGGTCGCCGACGAGGTACGCCTCGACCTGGTGTGGCGCACCGACCCGCCGCTCGACCTGCCCGAGATCGCCGCGCTGCGGCCGCTGGCCGACATCTCGGGGCGCCGCTGGACCCTGCGCCTCCCGCACGACCGGGCCCGCGCCACCGTCGCCGACGTCACCGGCGGCCCCGCCTACGCGGCCCTGGACGACTTCACCCTGGCGACCCCCAGCCTGGAGGACGTCTACCTGGCCCTGGGCGGCCGGGCGAAGGGCCTGGTGAAGTCATGACCCCGGCACTGTCCTTCCGCGCCGGGTCCCGCCGCTCCCGGGCCGGTGCGGCCACCGGGCCGGGGGGCCGCCGCAGTGTCCGTGCCGGTTCGCTCTCCAGGCCGGGAGGCCGCCGATGACCGTCGTCGCACACGCCGGGGCCGACCGGGCCGGTGCCGCCGCCGACGCGGGCGGGCCGGCGCCCCTCGCGCCGCGGGCGCGGCTGTGGCCCGCCCTCGGCGCCGTCTACCGGGCGCAGCTCTCCCGCGCCCGGGTCGCGCGGATCCCGCTGCTGTTCGTGGCCACCTTCCAGTCCGTCGGGATCATGGTCATGATGCGCGGGGTCGTCGACGCGGGCGACGGCGAGGCGGCGCGGGCCGTCGTCGCCGGGTCCAGCGTCCTGGTCGTGGCTTTCGTCGCCCTCAACCTGCTCGCGCAGTATTTCGGGCAGCTGCGGGCCTCCGGCGGCCTCGACCACTACGCCACCCTGCCGGTGCCGCCCGCCGCCGTCGTCCTGGGCGCGGCCGGCGCCTACGCGTCCTTCACCGTGCCCGGCACACTGATCACCGCGATCGTCGGCTGCGTGCTCTTCCACCTCACGCTCACCACCTTGTGGGTACTGGCCGTGGTGGTCCCGCTGGCGGGCGCCGCGCTGGCCGGGCTCGGCGCGGCCCTCGGGCTGCTCGCGCCCCGGCAGGAGATCGCCACGCTGTTCGGCCAGCTCGGCATGTCCGCGGCGCTGCTGCTCGGCGTGCTGCCCGCCTCGCACCTGGCCGAGCCCATCCGCTGGGTCCGCGACCTGCTGCCGTCCACCTACGGCGTCGAGGCCTTCGCCCGCACGCTGGGCGGCGGCGCGGGTACGGACTGGGCCGCGGTTTTTGTCGACCTGTCGGTGTGCGCCGCCGTCGGCGTCGTCTCGCTCGCCGTCGCCACCTGGGCCTACCGCAGGGCCGCCCGCCGGTGAGGCATCGCACAGCCGGACCTGGCACGATGGGCGGGTGACCGCACCCCTGACTCCCCACGACCAGTCGCCCGACCTGCCGCCGTATCCGGGGGCCGGGTCCGGTCCCGGGAAGGGCGGGGGGCGGATGAAAACGCTGCTCGCCGAGGTCGGCAGGGGCGCGCTGGTGGCGCTGTGCGTCACAGCCTGCGGAATCGCCCTCGGCCTGCTGTGGCTGTGGCTGTCGCCCCGGGTGCCGCTGATCTCCGACGGCAAGGCCGTCTACCTCAAGGACACCGAGGGCGAGGAGGCGATCGGCGGCGACGGCACCTTCGCGCTCATCGCGGCCGGGCTCGGGCTGCTGACCGGTGCCGCGGTCTTCCTGCGCTACCGGCGCGGCGGCATCGGCACCGTCCTCGGGCTGGCGGCGGGCGGCGTCCTCGCCTCCGTCGTCGGCTGGCGGCTCGGCGTCTGGCTCGGCCCCGACACCAACATCGTGGCGCACGCCACCGCGGTCGGCCCGAAAGTCGTCTTCGACGCCCCGCTGGAGCTGCGGGCCAAGTCCGCGCTGGTGGCCTGGTCGATCGCGGCGATGGTCGCGCACGTGGCGCTGACGTCCGCGTTCAGCCCCCGGGACCCGGAGGCCGGCGCCAAGGCGGCGCCGCCCGAGGTCTACCGGACCCCGCCGTCCGCACCCCCCGGGCCGCCCGAGGCGCCCCCGGAGGCACCGCCGGCCAAGGAGTAGCGCCCTCCGGCTCAGACGCGGGCGATCGGGGCCGGGGTCGCCGCGGTCAGCGCCCGCAGGTCCGCCGGGGACACCTCCACTTCGAGGCCGCGCCTGCCCGCGGACACGAAGACCGTGGCGAAGGCCAGCGCCGAGCTGTCCAGGACCGTCGGCAGCGCCTTGCGCTGGCCCAGCGGGGAGATGCCGCCCAGCACGTAACCGGTGCTGCGCTCGGCCGCCGCCGGGTCGGCCATCGCGGCCCGCTTGCCGCCCACCGCTGCCGCCAGCGCCTTGAGGTCGAGCGACCCGGCCACCGGGACGACCGCGACGGTCAGTGCGCCGTCCACCTCCGCGACCAGCGTCTTGAACACCTGCTCGGGACTCGTGCCGAGGGCCGACGCGGCCTCGTCCCCGTACGACAGCCCCGAGGACGGGTCGTGCTCGTAGGAGTGCACGGTGAAGGGCACGCCCGCCTTCTCCAGCGCGACGACGGCGGGCGTCCCCCCGGCGGCGCCGGTCCGCTTCCTGGCCACGTCAGTTCGCGCTGATCGGCTGGCTGGTCAGATCGACCGCGGGCAGCGACGGCAGCTTGTCGATGACGGCGGTCTCGCGCCGCAGCAGCCGCAATTCCGCGGCCAGCCGGGCCGCGCTGTCCGGCTGTTCGAGCAGCGTCTGCTTGAGCGGCGTCTCGGCGATCAGCGCGGCGGCCACCAGGTAGGAGAGCACGGTCGGATCGTCGGGGAATTCCTGGCCCGGCGCCAAGGTGCGCTCCCGCGCTCCCGCCAGCCGCTTCTGGTACGTGCCGAAGACCCGGGTCACCTCGGACGCCAGCGCGCCCGCGCCGCCCCCCGGGTCCTCCGGGATCTCCTCGATCTCCGCGGTCAGATACGGGCCCTCGGTGTCGAGCGAGAGCAGCTTGAAGCGGAGCAGGCCGGTGGCGACGAGCTCGTAGCCACCGTCGTCGCGCTCGGCGATGCCGGTCGCGTCCGCGATGCAGCCGATGGTGTGGAGGGCGGCGAGCGGGTCGTCCCCGAGACCCGCGGCCGGACCGGAGGACCCGCCCTGCTGGCCTGTGGGGGCCACCTCCTGGCCGTTCTTGATCGTGATCACGCCGAATCGCCGGGGGGCGTCCTCCGGCAGCGCGAGCAGATCCGCGACCAGGGCGCGGTAGCGCTCCTCGAAGACGTTCAGCGGGAGCACGAGGCCGGGGAAGAGGGTGGCACCCAGGGGGAAGAGCGGAATCCGATCGGTCACAGTGAGCCAGCGTATTCCCCTCCGGGGTGGGTGTGCGTCGTCCCCCCGGGCTCCTTCTCCCGGCCCGGCCCGGCCCGGGACCTTCCCCCCGGTGGGGGTCCCCGCGGCCCCGGGCGGGTGCCACCTGCGGTGGCATGTCGCACGTGCGGTGCGTCTCGCCTGGCCGCGCAGTTCCCGCGCGCCTGCGGGGCTCGTCCTCTGCCGCGGAGGGGCAAGCACCAGGGGCGGGGGGAGGCCCGTACGCGGGGC
>NZ_JAJSYW010000041.1:0-37355 GCF_036815005.1 Streptomyces sp. IBSBF 2435
CTGCCCCCTGGCCCATCCGCCCCTCGTGCTCCCAACCCGTCCGCCCCGGTCCTGGATGTCACACGCGCGTGGGATGCTGGGCCGCGATGGCAAGGAAGACCGCTCAAGACGACCCGCTCGCTCCGCTCACGCTTGCCGTGGGGCAGGAGGACCTGCTGCTCGACCGTGCCGTGCGCGAGGTGGTGGTGGCCGCGCGGGCGATGGACGCCGACACCGATGTGCGGGATCTGGCGCCCGAGGCGTTGCAGCCGGGGACACTGGCCGAGCTGACCAGCCCGTCGCTTTTCGCCGAGCGCAAGGTCGTCGTCGTGCGCAATGCGCAGGATCTGTCCGCCGACACGGTCAAGGACGTCAAGGCGTATCTGGCCGCGCCGGTGGAGGAGATCACCCTGGTGCTGCTGCACGCCGGCGGCCCCAAGGGCAAGGCGCTGCTGGACGCGGCACGCAAGGCGGGGGCCCGCGAGGTGGCGTGCCCGAAGATGACCAAGCCCGCCGACCGGCTCGCCTTCGTACGCGCCGAATTCCGTACGCTCGGCCGGTCGGTGACGCCCGAGGCGGCGCAGGCGCTGGTCGACTCGATCGGCAGCGACCTGCGGGAGCTGGCCAGCGCGTGCACCCAGCTGGTCGCGGACACCGAGGGCACGGTCGACGTGGAGGTGGTCGCCCGCTACTACACCGGCCGCGCCGAGGCCACCGGCTTCGAGGTGGCCGACCTCGCGGTGACCGGACGGGCGGCCGAGGCGCTGGAGCGGCTGCGCTGGGCGCTGTCGGTCGGGCAGCCGCTGCCGGGTATCACCTTCGCGCTGGCGTCCGGGGTCCGCGCCATCGGCAAGCTCGCGTCCGCCCCGCGCGGCGCCAACCCGGGGCAGCTGGCCCGGGATCTGGGCATGCCGCCGTGGAAGATCGACCGGGTGCGGCAGCAGATCCGCGGCTGGAGCGCGGACGGCGTCTCGGTCGCGCTGCGCGCGGTCGCGGAGGCCGACGCGGCCGTCAAGGGCGGCGCCGCCGATCCCGCGTACGCGCTGGAGAAGGCGGTGGTCATCATCGCCCGTGCCGCCCGCACCGGTTCCTGACCTACTTGAGTTTGGGCAGCGTCGCCTTCGTGGCGTCCTTGACCCACTGCGTCGCCTGGCTGATCGTCGCGGTCGCCCCCGAATCGTCGTTGAGCGACGAGGCGTAGGCGTCCCAGGACAGCGAGAAGGTCATCCATCCGTCGCGCACCTCGAGCATCACCTCGCGGCTGCCGCTCTCGCTGCCCGACGACGTGGTGATGGTGTCCTGGGTGATCAGGAACGCCTCGTCGCCGAAGCCGTCGACCGCTGTGACGGTGTACTTCTCCGACGAGATCGTGCCGTGGTCGGTGTAGCTCCGCCAGCGGTCGGCGAATTCCGGCTGCGGATCGCTCTTGCGGTGCAGGTCTGCCTGGAGCGTCACATAGGCGTCGGAATAGGTGGAGGCGTCCTTCTTCAGGCTCTCGCTGCAGTACATCTCCGCGACGGTGGGGCGGTCGCTGACGTACGAGCTGGGGTCGTCGTCCGGCTTGGGGTATTCGCTGGTGAAGGCGCTCAGGTCCGCGCTGTCGCACAGGTTCTTCTTCACCGTGTAGCCGCGCAGGTCGGCCTTGTCGGAGTCCCTGCCGAGCAGCACCACCCCGCCGCCCCACAGCGCGGACGCCACGGCCGCGCCGACCACGGCCCACAGCACCGCCTTGCCGGCGCCGCCCCGCCCTCCGGGTGCGGCCCCCGGGACGCCGGGCTGCTGCGGGGGACCGTAGTACGACGGCTGCGGCGGACCGTAGGGGCCGGCCGGGGCGCCGGCCGAGGTCTGGGCGTACGGATTGTGCTGGGGCGGCACGGGCGCCCCGTAACCGCCGCCGGTCGGCGGCCGGCCGGGTATCTGCCCGGGCGCCCCGGGCGGGGGCACGGCTCCCTGGGGGTTCTGGTACGGATATGCGCCCGGCTGGTCAGGCGGTGGCGGCGTCGACATAGTGTGAGGATATCGACACTGTCAGAAACGTACTGCCCGTCCGGGAATCTCCGGACGGGCAGCAGAGGCGTTTCGGTGCACCGCGGGCACGTGGCGAACGTCCGCGTGCGGTGCGGGCCTTGAGCGGTGCGGGTCCGGGCGGTAGAGGGGCCGCTGATTCCGGTTGTCCGCCGTGCCGCGGACCCTGGTGCGCGCAAACCGCGCGGGGTCGTGCAGGCCGTGCAGGTTGTACGGGCGGTACTCGTGGTACGGGTCGTACAGGGCGTACCGGCCGTACGGGCCGGGCAGAAGCCGCTGCGAAGGGTGATCAGCCCTGGAGCGCGGCGACCGACTGCGCGATGGCCGACTTCTTGTTCGCGGCCTGGTTCTTGTGGATGACGCCCTTGCTCACGGCCTTGTCGAGCTTCTTGGACGCGGTGCGCGCGGCGGCCTCGGCCTTGGCGGCGTCACCGGCGGCGACGGCCTCGCGGGTGCGACGGACCGCGGTCTTGAGCTCGGACTTGACCGCCTTGTTGCGCAGGCGCGCCTTCTCGTTGGTCTTGTTGCGCTTGATCTGGGACTTGATGTTCGCCACGAAAGAGCCTTCTCAGGTTCGTTTACCGAAAGGATCAGCGCCCCGGTCCAGCGGTACACGACCGGTGGGGTCACGAGGCGCAGCGCCCCAGGCTACCAGGAGCGCGCTGTCGCTCCCAAACCGCCCGGGGGCCGCCGGCCATGGGACTATGGAGGCTACGTATCGATCCGACCAGCCAGCAGAGACCGAGTCCCGCGCCGAGCGCGGCGGCAAGAGTCTCAAGAAAATGGACCCTGCGTGCCCGCGACTCCTTCTTCCGTGCCGGCCCATGCGCCGGAGCCGAGCCGTACCGACCCGGCGCTGATCCGCAACTTCTGCATCATCGCGCACATCGACCACGGCAAGTCGACGCTCGCCGACCGGATGCTCCAGCTCACCGGGGTCGTCGACGCGCGGCAGATGCGTGCTCAGTACCTCGACCGGATGGACATCGAGCGTGAGCGCGGCATCACCATCAAGTCGCAGGCCGTGCGGCTGCCCTGGCAGCCCTCGGACGGCCCCGCCGGGACGCACATCCTGAACATGATCGACACCCCCGGCCACGTCGACTTCACCTACGAGGTGTCCCGCTCGCTCGCCGCCTGCGAGGGCACGGTCCTGCTGGTGGACGCGGCGCAGGGCATCGAGGCGCAGACGCTGGCGAATCTCTATCTCGCGATGGAGAACGACCTCACCATCATCCCGGTGCTGAACAAGATCGACCTGCCCGCCGCGCAGCCGGAGAAATTCTCCGAGGAGCTGGCGAACCTGATCGGCTGCGACCCCGCCGACGTGCTGCGGGTCTCGGCGAAGACCGGCGTCGGGGTGGACGCGCTGCTCGACCGGGTGGTCAGGGACGTCCCCGCCCCGGTCGGGGTGGCGCAGGCGCCCGCCCGCGCGATGATCTTCGACTCGGTCTACGACTCCTACCGCGGTGTGGTCACCTACGTCCGGGTCATCGACGGGCAGCTGACCAAGCGCGAGCGGATCCGGATGATGTCCACCGGCGCCACCCACGAACTGCTGGAGATCGGCACCAACTCGCCGGAGATGCTGCCCGCCGACGGGCTCGGCGTCGGCGAGGTCGGCTATCTGATCACCGGTGTGAAGGACGTACGGCAGTCCAAGGTCGGTGACACCATCACCACCCACACCGCGGGCGCCACCGAGGCGCTGGGCGGCTACAAGGACCCCAAGCCGATGGTCTTCTCGGGCCTGTACCCGCTGGACGGCTCGGATTACCCGGAGCTGCGCGAGGCCCTGGACAAGCTCCAGCTCAATGACGCGGCACTGGTCTACGAGCCGGAGACGTCCGCGGCCCTGGGCTTCGGCTTCCGCGTCGGCTTCCTCGGCCTGCTGCACCTGGACGTGGTCCGCGAGCGCCTGGAGCGGGAGTTCGGCCTCGACCTGATCGCGACGGCGCCCAACGTCGTCTACCGGGTCCTGATGGAGGACGGCGCCGAGCACGTCGTCACCAATCCGAGTGAATTCCCCGAGGGCAAGCTGTCCGAGGTCTACGAGCCGGTGGTACGGGCCACGGTGCTGGCCCCGACCGAGTTCATCGGCGCGATCATGGAGCTGTGCCAGAACCGGCGCGGCTCGCTGCTGGGCATGGACTATCTGTCGGAAGACCGGGTGGAGATCCGCTACACCCTGCCGCTGGCCGAGATCGTCTTCGACTTCTTCGACAACCTCAAGTCCAAGACCCGCGGCTATGCGTCGCTGGACTACGAGCCCACCGGCGAGCAGAGCGCCGACCTGGTCAAGGTCGACATCCTGCTGCACGGCGACAAGGTGGACGCCTTCTCGGCGATCACCCACCGGGAGAAGGCGTACGCGTACGGCGTCCGGCTGGTCGCCAAGCTGCGCGAGCTGATCCCGCGGCAGAATTTCGAGGTGCCGATCCAGGCCGCCATCGGCGCCCGGGTGATCGCCCGCGAGACGGTGCGCGCCATCCGCAAGGACGTCCTCGCCAAGTGCTACGGCGGTGACATCTCCCGGAAGCGCAAGCTGCTGGAGAAGCAGAAGGAGGGCAAGAAGCGGATGAAGATGGTCGGCAGCGTGGAAGTGCCGCAGGAGGCCTTCATCGCGGTGCTGTCCACCGATTCCGACGGCGAGTCCAAGGCGAAGAAGTAGCCGGCGGCCGGCGCGGGCGCACGGCACAGGTGCGGTGCGCCCGTCCGCCGGCGGGCAGGCGCGCGACGGGGTGCGTCCCGGGCGCGGGCCCCGGGGGTGGTCGCGACGCGCTGGTCACACCCCCTTACGCGCCGGGCGTCGGCCCTCTAGGCTGATCCGACGGATAGGTTACTGGTGAGTTAAGAACGCCCGCGCGTGCCCGGAGGTTGCGGTGACCGACACACAGACGTTGCTAGAGAATCGGCCGCCCTCCGTGGCGACGCTCTTCCTGGACCGAGTGGCGGCCACGCCGGACGCGGAGGCGTACCGCTACCCGGTGCCGCCGGAGAGCGGCGAGGGCCCCGACGGCTGGAAGTCGCTCACCTGGGGTGAGGCCGCCCGCCGGGTGTACGCGATCGCGGCCGGTCTGATGGAGCTGGGGGTACGCCCCGAGGAGCGGGTCGCCATCGCCGCCAACACCCGGGTCGAGTGGATCTTCGCCGACCTCGGCGTGCTGTGCGCGGGGGCTGCCACCACCACCGTCTACCCGAGCACCAATGCCGAGGAGACCGCGTTCATCCTCGCCGACTCCGGCAGCCGCGTCCTGATCGCGGAGAACGCCGCGCAGCTCGACAAGGCCAGGGAGCGCAGGGCCGAACTGCCCGAGCTGGCCCATGTGGTCGTGATCGACGCGGAGGGCGCGCTCGACGAGGCGGGCGACGGCTGGGTGCTGTCGCTGGCCGAGCTGGAGAAGCGCGGTGAGGCCTATCTGGCCCAGCACCCCGCGGCCGTCACCGAAGCGGTCGCGGCGATCACCAAGGACCAGCTCGCCACGCTGATCTACACCTCGGGCACCACGGGACGCCCCAAGGGTGTCCGCCTGCCGCACGACTGCTGGTCGTACATGGCGCGGGCCATCCAGGCGATCGACATGCTGGAGCCCGAGGACGTGCAGTACCTGTGGCTGCCGCTCGCGCACGTCTTCGGCAAGGTGCTGACCGCCGGGCAGATCTCCGTCGGGCACGTCACGGCCGTCGACGGCCGGGTGGACAAGATCATCGAGAATCTGCCGGTCGTGCAGCCGACGTACATGGCCGCGGTCCCGCGCATCTTCGAGAAGGTCTACAACGGCGTCGCAGGACGCGCCCGCGCGGGCGGCGCCGCCAAGTACAAGATCTTCCTGTGGGCCGCGGAAGTCGCCCGCGACTATGCCAAGGCCACCCAGAACAGCATGCGGCTCACCGGTACGCCCTCGGCTCCGATGGGTCTGCGGGCGAAGCACGCGCTGGCCGACAAGCTCGTCTACGGCAAGCTGCGGGAGGCCTTCGGCGGCCGGCTGCGGGCCTGCGTGTCGGGCTCCGCCGCGCTGGCCCCGGACATCGGCTACTTCTTCGCCGGCGCCGGCATCCACATCCTGGAGGGCTACGGCCTCACCGAGTCCAGCGCCGCCAGCTTCGTCAACCCGGGCGAGAACTACCGCACCGGCACGGTCGGCAAGGCCCTGCCTGGCCTGGAGGTCCGCGTCGCCGAGGACGGCGAGGTCCTGCTGCGCGGCCCGGGCATCATGCAGGGCTACCACGGGCTGCCCGACAAGACCGCGGAAGTCCTCGAATCCGACGGGTGGTTCCACACCGGGGACATCGGGGAACTGTCCCCCGACGGCTACCTGAAGATCACCGACCGCAAGAAGGACCTGATCAAGACCTCGGGCGGCAAGTACATCGCTCCCGCTGAGGTCGAGGGGCAGTTCAAGGCGGTGTGCCCGTTCGTCAGCAACATCCTGGTCGTCGGCGGCGGGCGCAACTTCTGCACCGCGCTGCTCGCGCTCGACGAGCCGACCATCCTCGGCTGGGCCGACGAGCACGGGCTCGGCGGCCGCTCCTACGCGGAGGTCGTCGCCTCGGAGGAGGTGCAGGCCCTCATCGAGGGATACGTGCAGCGGCTCAACGAGGGGCTCCAGCGCTGGCAGCAGATCCGCCGGTTCCGGCTGCTGCCGCGTGACCTCGACGTCGAGCACGGTGATCTGACGCCGAGTCTGAAGCTGAAGCGGCCGGTCGTCGAGCGGGAGTTCGCCCCGCTGATCGAGGAGATGTACGCGGGCGCTCGCGAAGCCTGAGACCCGGCTATGGCCGGTCCTCCACCCCCGGGGAGTGGCGAGCGGCGGAATGATACGGGGTTGGCGGCTGGTGCGGGTGGGGTCGAAGGAAAGGGACCCGCCCGGGGGTAACGGAGCGGCACGCGGCAATGTCACCCTGTCACGATGGACCCGTGAGGCTCCCCCGTTCTCGCCGCCGGAGCGAGACCTGTGACATGGCCTCGGACAAGTCCGAGGCCATGTCACAGATGAGTCTGCCGGGCGATCAGCAGGCCGCCGGCGCGGCCCGCCGCTTCCTGCGAACCGCTCTGGCGCAGTGGTCGGACAGCGGCCTGCCCGAGGCGGCCCGCCTCGGCGAGCGCCTGCTGGACGACAGCACACTGCTGGTGAGCGAGCTGGTGACCAACGCAGTGGTCCACGCCGGCACCACCGTGGAGCTGGTGTGCCGGCTCGACACCCGGGAGTCGCCGCCCGGCCTCGTCGTCGAGGTGTCGGACCACCACCCGACGCGGGCGCTCCGCGACGACAGCGGCGTCCTGGACGAGTCGGACGCCCCCGACGACAGCCGCGAGGGCGGCCGGGGGCTCCAACTGGTGGCGGCGCTGTCCGACGCCTGGGGCATCAGCTACCGCCGCGACCGCAAGACCGTGTGGTGCCGTTTCGACCTGCCGGCCGGGGACGGCGCCACCCCGCCGCTGAGCCTGCGCGGCGAACCGCCCGCGGAACTGATCGCGCCCGTGCCGCCGCAGGCCGACCGCGCCAATGACCAGGACTGGGCCGTCCGGGGCGCGCTGTCCTTCCTCGCCGAGGCGTCCGACCTGCTGGCGGGCCAGCTGGACGAGGACAATGTGGCTTTGCTCGCCGCCCAGTTACTGGTGCCGCGAATCGCGGACTGGTGCGCGGTGTGGGTGTATCCGGCGGGAGCCGCGGCCCGGCTGCCGAGCGTCTGGCACGTCGAGGAGCGGCGGATCGACGGGCTGCGGTCCGTACTGGAGAAGTCACCGCCCGCCGCGGACCCGCGGCCGGGGGCGCGGCACATTGTGTGGCCCGCGACGCGGGGCGACACGGTGGGCGGCGGCGCCCTCGCGGTGCCGCTGCTGGTGGCCGGGCGCTGCCAGGGCACGCTGCTGCTGGGCCGGGCGGGGCCGCTCGGGCTGCCCGACGAGGTGACGGGCCTGGTCGAGGACTTCGCCCGCCGGGTGGCCCTGGCCATGGGCGCGGCGCGGCAGTACGCGCGGCAGGCGATGATCAGTACGGTGCTCCAGCGCGGTCTGCTGCCGCCCGCGGTCGGGCGCATCCCCGGCATCGACCACGCCGTGGTCTACGAGCCGCTGGCCGGGGACTGGGTCGGCGGCGACTTCTACGACCTCTTCCCGGCCGGGGACGGCCGCTGGTGCTTCGCGCTGGGCGACGTGTGCGGCAACGGCCCCGAGGCCGCCACTCTGGCCGGCGTCGCCCGCCCGGTGCTGCGGCTGCTGGCCCGCGAGGGCTACGGCGTCTGCGACGTGCTCTACCGGCTCAACAAGGCGCTCGCCGACGAGGCGGCGGCGGCACTGACCGGCGGGACCGCGGCCTGGGAGGGCGGCCAGGCCCGCTTCCTGTCGCTGCTGTACGGCGAGATCACGCCGTACGCGCCGGAGCGCGGCGCCCACTGCACCCTGGCCTCCGCGGGCCACCCGCTGCCGCTGGTGCTCGGCAGTGACGGCCGGGTGCGGGAGGCGGCCTCCCCGCAGATCCTGCTGGGCATCTCCGAGACGGCGCAGTACACGAGCGAGTCCTTTGATCTGTCGTCCGGCGACAGCCTGCTGTGCGTCACCGACGGCGTCACCGAGCGGCGCCGCGGACAGCGCCAGTTCGACGACGACGAAGGGCTGGCCACGGTCCTCGGGGACTGCACGGGCCTGGGCGCGGCCGGCATCGCCGAGCGCATCCGGCACGCGGTGCACGCGTACGACAGCGCGCCGCCCGCGGACGATCTGGCGGTGCTCGTTCTCCAGGCCCGCTGATGTGCCGGATACTGGGAGAATGCCTTCCGTACTGCCCGACGGCGAACCCGTGCCCGAGGACGGCGCCCTGCCGCCGCAGGCGCTGTCCGGGGCCGCGGGACGGCCGCTCGGCTTCTATCTCCACGTGCCCTACTGCGCCACCCGCTGCGGCTACTGCGACTTCAACACCTACACCGCGAGCGAGCTGCGCGGCTCCGGCGGCGCGCTCGCGTCCCGCGACAACTACGCCGACGTCCTCATCGACGAGATCCGGCTGGCCAGGAAGGTGCTCGGGGACGACCCGCGGCAGGCCGGGACGGTCTTCGTCGGCGGCGGCACCCCGACCCTGCTGCCCGCCGCCGACCTGGTCAGGATGCTCGGCGCGATCCGCGACGAGTTCGGGCTCGCGGCGGACGCGGAGATCACCACGGAGGCCAATCCGGAGTCCGTCGGCCCGGCGTATCTGGCGGAGCTGCGCGAGGGCGGCTTCACCCGGATGTCCTTCGGCATGCAGAGCGCCCGGCAGCATGTGCTGCGGATTCTGGACCGCACCCATACCCCGGGTCGGCCCGAGGCATGCGTCGCCGAAGCCCGGGACGCGGGCTTCGAGCATGTCAACCTCGACCTGATCTACGGCACCCCCGGCGAGTCCGACGACGACTGGCGCGCCTCGCTCGACGCGGCAATAGGCGCAGGCCCCGACCATGTGTCGGCCTACGCGCTGATCGTCGAGGAGGGTACGCAGCTGGCCCGGCGGATCCGCCGCGGCGAGGTACCGACGACCGACGACGACGAGCACGCCGACCGCTACCTGATCGCCGACGAGCGGCTGTCCGCGGCCGGGTTCGCCTGGTACGAGGTCTCCAACTGGGCCACCACCCACGCGGGCAGGTGCCGCCACAATGAGCTGTACTGGACCGGCGCCGACTGGTGGGGCGCGGGACCCGGCGCCCACAGCCACGTCGGCGGGGTGCGGTGGTGGAACGTGAAGCACCCCGGCGCCTATGCGCAGGCCCTCGCCGAATCCCGCAGCCCGGGCGCGGGCCGGGAAGTCCTCGCCGACGAGGACCGCAGGGTCGAGCGGATCCTGCTGGAGCTGCGGCTGTCCGCGGGCTGCCCGCTGGACCTGCTGACCGGCGCCGGCGCCCGGAACGCGGCCCGCGCGGTGAGCGACGGCCTGCTGGAGCCCGCTCCTTACGCCGCCGGGCGCGCCGTCCTCACCCGGCGCGGGCGGCTGCTGGCCGACGCGGTGGTCCGCGACCTCACCGACTGAGCCGGGCGCGGCCCGGGCGTCACGGCCCGATACGGCCGGGGTGCGCATCGTGCCCGCCGGGAGGGTGTGTCAGAGGACGGCGAGCCGGTCCACCAGCAGCTCCACCCTCCGCCCGGCTTCCGCCGGGGGCAGCCGTCCCGCCCGGGTCAGGTCCGCCAGCCCGTGCAGGGCCGCCCAGAACACCTCGGTGAACAGCCCCGGGTGGACGCCGTCCCCCGCGACCTCGCCCAGGCTCTCCAGCAAGGCGGCGAAGGCGTCCTTGAGGGGTTCCGGGGTGTCCTCGGCCGCGAACGCCAGGCCGCCGTCGAGCTGGAATATGGCGTCGTAGACCGCCGGGTTGCGCACGGCGAAGTCGAGGTAGGTGCGGGCGAGGGCGGTGACCCGGGTGCGGGAGCCGTCCGCGGCGGAGGCCGCGGCACGCACCGCCGCGGCCAGTTCGGTGGCGCCTTCGAGGGCGACGGCGCCGATGATCTCGCGCTTGCCGCGGAAGTGGCTGTAGAGGACGGGCTGGCTGTACTCGATGCGCTCGGCGAGCCGGCGGGTGGTGACCGCGTCCCAGCCCTGCTGCTCGGCGAGTTCGCGGGCTGTCGCCACGATGAGGCGTTCGCGCTCCGCCCGCTCGCGTTCCTTGCGCTCCTGTACCGACATGACGCGATCCTAGCATCGCTAGACAGGCGAGCGGCAGTAGTATTAGCGTTGCCTCAATAGCTAGCAGCGCTAGATCCCTGGAGGGGTCGTCATGCTCAACGCACTCGAGGTCTTCACCACTGTGGTCGTCGGCGTGATGGTGGGAGTGGAATTCTCCGTTCTCTTCGTCATCAACCCGATACTCAACGCCCTCCCCGAGGACAGCGGCCAGCTCGGCCACGCCCACGGGGGCCGGATGCTCGGCGCCGTGATGCCGTTCTGGTACATCGGCTCGCTCGTCCTGTCCGCGGCATGGGCCGTCGCCGGACGGCACCACCATGGCACCGGCCTCGTCGTCACCGCCGGCGCGCTGCTGATCCTCAGCGTGATCATGTCGCTCCTGCTGCTCGTCCCGATCAACAACCGGAACAAGGCGTGGACCCCCGAGAACCGGCCCGAGGACTGGAAGGAGCAGCTGAACCGCTGGCTCCGCTTCCACTACGTCCGCGTCGCCGTCATCATCGCCGCCTTCACCCTGCTGGTCGCCGCCCTCACCTGACCCCGCGACCCGGCATGCGCCCTACGGCGCCGTCACGAAGTCGATCAGGTGCTCCACCGAGCCCAGCAGCTCGGGCCGGAGGTCCTTGTACGTCCGCACCGACGCCAGGATCCGCTGCCATGCCTCGCCCGTGGACATGTCCCAGCCCAGGGCCCGGCACACCCCGGTCTTCCAGTCCTGGCCGCGCGGCACCCGCGGCCACTCCCGGATACCGACCGAGGCGGGCTTGACCGCCTCCCACACGTCGATGAACGGGTGCCCGACCACGAGGACGTCCTCGCCGGTCACGGACGCGGCAATACGCGACTCCTTGGAGCCCGGCACCAGATGGTCGACCAGTACGCCGAGACGGGCGTCGGGGGCCGGGCCGAAGTCCGCCACGATCGCGGGCAGGTCGTCGACGCCCTCCAGATACTCCACGACCACCCCCTCGACCCGAAGGTCGTGGCCCCACACCCGCTCGACCAGTTCGGCGTCGTGCCGGCCCTCGACGTAGATCCGCCCGGCCCGCGCCACCCGCGCCTTCGCGCCCGGCACCGCGACGGACCCGGACGCGGACAGCAGCGGCCCCCGGGGCGCGGGCGCGGCCCGCGGGCGTACCAGCGTCACCGCGCGGCCGTCGATGAGGAAGCCGCGGGGAACCATCGGGAAGACCCGGTGCTTGCCGAACCGGTCCTCCAGGGTGACCGTCAGCCCCTCCGCGGTCTTCTCGCAGCGCACCACCGCCCCGCAGAAGCCCGTCGCGGCCTCCTCGACCACCAGGTCGGGCTCCGCCGCCACCTCGGGCGCCGGGGCGCTCTTCTTCCACGGCGGGGTCAGATCGGGGTCGTAACTCCTGCTGCGCATGGGGGCGATCGTAACCAGCAGGGCCGGGCGGAACCTAGGAAGGCGCGGTCCCGAAGCGCTCCGCCAGCGCGTCCCGCTGGGCCCGCAGGAAACGCGCGTCGACCACCGCCCCGTGCCCGGGCACGTAGCGGCCCGTCTCGCCGCCGAGGGCGAGCAGCGCGTCCAGCGTGCCGGGCCAGTGGGCCGGGTCCGCGTCGTCGCCCGCCTGCGGCTCGCCCGACTCCTCGACCAGGTCGCCGCAGAAGACCACCGTCGGGTCGCTCGGTCCGGCGCCCGGCACCACGACCACCAGGTCGTGCCCGGTGTGCCCGGTGCCGGCGTGCACCAGCCGCACCGGCCGCTCGCCCAGGTCGACCGCGGTCTCACCGGTCACCTGCCGGGTCGGGAGCACCAGCGCCCCGGCCGCCCGCTGGGCCTCGGCCGGGTCGGTGCCGAAACGTACCGCGTCCGCCAGCAGCGTCTCCCGCTCCCGGCGCAGATAACCGTCCAGCCCGCGCTCCCCGAAGATTTCGGCGCCCGGGAAGGCGGCCGTACCGAAGACATGGTCGAAGTGACCGTGCGTGAGGACGATGTGCGTGACCGTACGCCCGGTCAGCGCCTCGACCTGCCCGCGCAGCTCCTCGCCCTCCCGCAGAGTCGAGGCGGTGTCCACCAGCAGCACACCGTCGGAGCCGACCACCAGTCCGATCGTCACATCGAGATGGGGCATCCTGCGCCGTGCGACCCCGGGAGCCAGCTGCTCCCAGACAGAACCGCCCGAACCCGGACCCTCCGTGCTCTCCACTGATTCCACGGGGGCGACGCTATCGCCGCCGCGCCGCAGACCACCGCCACCTCCGCGTGCCCGGTGTGCCGCACCCTTGCCGAGCCCTTGCTGCCTCGCCGTACACTTGCTGCGGGAAAGCTGGCACTCGAAACGGCGGAGTGCCAGGCCACGAACGTCACGGCTGGAGGTGCGCGAATGCTGAGCGAACGCAGACTCGAAGTCCTGCGTGCCATCGTTCAGGACTACGTCGGCACCGAGGAGCCGGTCGGTTCCAAGGCGCTCACCGAACGTCACCGGCTCGGCGTGTCCCCCGCCACCGTGCGCAACGACATGGCGGTGCTGGAGGACGAGGGCTACATCGCCCAGCCGCACACCAGCGCGGGCCGTATCCCGACCGACAAGGGATACCGGCTGTTCGTGGACAAGATGGCCGGCGTCAAGCCGCTGTCGTCCGCCGAGCGCCGGGCGATCCAGAACTTCCTCGACGGCGCGGTCGACCTCGACGACGTCGTCGCCAGGACCGTACGGCTGCTCGCGCAGCTCACCCGGCAGGTCGCCGTCGTGCAGTATCCGTCGCTGACCCGGTCCTCGGTGCGCCACGTGGAACTGCTGGCGCTCGCGCCCGCCCGCATCATGCTGGTGCTCATCACCGACACCGGGCGGGTCGAGCAGCGGCTGATCGACTGCCAGGCGCCGGTCGGCGATACGGTGCTGGCCGATCTGCGCGCCCGGCTCAACAGCCGGGTCGTCGGCCGCCGGTTCGCCGATGTGCCGCCGCTGGTGCAGGATCTGCCGGAGAGTTTCGACCACGACGACCGCCCCGCGGTCGCCGGAGTGCTCGCCACCTTGCTGGAGACCCTGGTGGAGCAGACGGAAGAGCGCATCATGCTGGGCGGCGCGGCCAACCTGACCAGGTTCAACCACGACTTCCCGCTGACGATCAGGCCGGTACTCGAAGCACTGGAGGAACAGATGGTCCTCCTCAAACTGCTCGGCGAGGCCAAGGACTCCACCATGACCGTCCGAATCGGTCATGAGAATTTTCACGAGGGCCTCAACTCCACCTCGGTGGTGGCCGTCGGCTACGGTTCGGGCGACGAGGCAGTCGCCAAACTCGGCGTGGTCGGACCGACCCGCATGGACTACCCCGGAACGATGGGAGCGGTACGCGCAGTGGCACGTTACGTCGGACAGATCCTGGCGGAGTCGTAAGTGGCCACGGACTACTACGCCGTACTAGGCGTGCGCCGCGACGCAGGTCCGGACGAGATCAAGAAGGCATTCCGCCGTCTCGCCCGGGAACTGCACCCTGACGTCAATCCCGACCCCAAGACCCAGGAGCGGTTCAAGGAGATCAACGCCGCTTACGAGGTGCTCTCCGACCCGCAGAAGAAGCAGGTCTACGACCTCGGCGGCGATCCGCTGTCCGCCGCTGGCGGCGGCGCGGGAGCGGGGTTCGGGCAGGGCTTCGGGAACTTCAGCGACATCATGGACGCCTTCTTCGGGCAGTCGCAGCAGCGCGGACCGCGCTCGCGCACCCGGCGCGGGCAGGACGCCATGATCCGGCTGGAGATCGACCTCGAAGAGGCGGCCTTCGGCACGACCAAGGACATCCAGGTCGACACCGCGGTCACCTGCGGGACCTGCAACGGTGAAGGTGCCGCGCCCGGCACCGCAGCGCAGACCTGCGACATGTGCCGCGGTCGCGGCGAGGTGTCCCAGGTCACCCGCTCCTTCCTCGGCCAGGTCATGACGTCCAGGCCCTGCCCGCAGTGCCAGGGCTTCGGCACCGTCGTGCCCACGCCGTGCCCGGAGTGCGCCGGTGACGGGCGGGTCAGGTCCCGCCGTACGCTCACCGTCAAGATCCCCGCGGGCGTCGACAACGGCACCCGTATCCAGCTCGCGGGCGAGGGCGAGGTCGGCCCCGGCGGCGGCCCGGCAGGCGACCTCTACGTCGAGATCCGCGAAGTCCCGCATCTGGTCTTCCAGCGCCGCGGCGACGACCTGCACTGCACCGTCACCATCCCGATGACGGCGGCGGCGCTCGGCACGAAGTGCCCGCTGGAGACGCTCGACGGTCTGGAGGAGATCGACATCCGGCCGGGTACGCAGTCCGGCCAGTCGATCCCGCTGCACCAGCGCGGCATCACCCACCTGCGCGGCGGCGGTCGCGGCGACCTCGTCGTCCACGTCGAGGTCGTGACCCCGCACAAGCTCGACGCGGACCAGGAGGACCTGATGCGGCGCCTCGCCAAACTCCGCGGTGAGGAGCGCCCCACGGGCCAGTTCGCGCCGGGGCAGCAGGGCCTCTTCTCCCGCCTGAAGGACGCCTTCAACGGCCGTTGACGGTCCGCCGTTCCTGCGGTTCCCCCGCGTCGGTGAGTGCCACCTCGCTGGCGCGGGCCGAGGGCGCCTACTGCGTCGATGGGCGCCCTTCCGCTGCCGCGGGGTTCGGGCTTCGCTGCGTAAGGCGGTGCCCTACCAGGGGCGCGGGGAACTGCGCGGCCAGCCCCCACCGGGGCTGGCGGGTCGTCACCGGCCCGGAGGGGCTGTTCGGTCCGCTCCGGACCACCGGCCGGTGGTGGGTTGCGCGCGCCCCAGGGTGGGCACCCCTGCCGCTCAGAACCCCCGGCCCCGCGGCAGCTGAGGGGCGCCTCCGTGCCGGAGGGGAACCGCGGGACGTCCCCGGGCGAGGGAGGGGGACCCTTGCGGGCAGGGGCTCGCGGGGCCGCCGCGGCCGGGGGCGCTGTGAAGCCGCGCGGCAAGCGCATGGCAGGCTAGCCCCATGTCCGCGCCCAGCCTGACTTCGTTCTCGGCGTACCCGATCGTGCAGGCCCCGATGGCCGGCGGCGCAGCC
Organism: Streptomyces sp. IBSBF 2435; assembly: GCF_036815005.1. Classification (NCBI taxonomy): domain Bacteria; kingdom Bacillati; phylum Actinomycetota; class Actinomycetes; order Kitasatosporales; family Streptomycetaceae; genus Streptomyces; species Streptomyces sp. IBSBF 2435. The sequence goes on from NZ_JAJSYW010000041.1 coordinate 15,663, forward strand.
AACCCCCGGCTGGCAACGGCGGTGGCGGCGGCCGGCGGCCTGGGCTTCCTCGCGGCCGGGTACAAGACGCCCGAGGCGATGTACGAGGAGATCCGGCAGCTCCGCGACCAGAGCACGCACCCTTTCGGGGTGAATCTGTTCATGCCGCAGCCCGGGGCCACCGACCCTTCCGCGGTCGCGGTCTACGCCGAGCAGCTCGCGGGCGAGGAATCCTGGTACGGCACCCCCCTCGGCGACCCGGACGCCGGCACGGACGACGCCTACGACGCCAAGGTCGCGGTCCTGCTGGAGAACCCCGTACCGATGGTGAGCTTCACCTTCGGCTGCCCGTCGCAGAAGGTGCTCGAATCCTTCCGCAAGGCCGGCACGTACACAGTGGTCACCGCCACCTCGGTCGCCGAGGCGCTGGCCGCGCAATGGGCGGGCGCCGACGCGGTGTGCGTCCAGGGCGTGGAGGCCGGCGGCCACCAGGGCACCCACCGGGACGATCCGCAGCTGCGCTGCGCCGGCACGGGCCTGCTCGCGCTGCTGACGCAGGTACGCGAGGCCGTGCAGCTGCCGCTGATCGCGGCGGGCGGCATGATGCGCGGCGGGCAGATCGCCGCGGTGCTCGCGGCCGGCGCGGATGCGGCGCAGCTCGGCACGGCGTTCCTGGTCTGCCCCGAGTCCGGCGCGCATCCGCTGCACAAGCGGGCGGTCACCGACCCGGTCTTCGCCCGTACCGAGCTGACCCGGGCGTTCACCGGACGCCCGGCCCGCGCGCTGGTCAACCGCTTCGTCCGCGAGCACGGCCCTTACGCGCCGCCCGGCTACCCCCAGATCCACCACCTGACCGCGCCCCTGCGCAAGGCCGCCGCCGCGGAGGGCGACCCGCAGGGCATGGCGCTGTGGGCCGGGCAGGGGCACCGGCTGGCCCGCGAGGCCTCCGCGGGGCACCTGATGGAACTGCTGATCGCGGAACTGCGCACCGCCCGGGAGGCCGGCGCATGACGGCACCGGTCTTCCTGGTCGAGCCGGCGGCGCTGGACGGCTCGCCGTCCCGGATCACCCTGGACGGCCCCGAGGGGCGCCACGCGGTGTCCGTACGGCGGCTGCAGCCCGGCGAGGAGGTCGTCCTGACCGACGGGGCCGGGCGGGGCGCGTACGGCGTCGTCGCGGCGGCCCGCGGCAAGGACGAACTCGACGTCGACGTCCACGGCGTCCGGGTGGAGGAGGAGCCCACGCCCCGGATCACCGTCGTCCAGGCGCTGCCCAAGGGCGACCGGGGCGAACTCGCCGTCGAGACGATGACGGAGGCCGGGGTCGACGCGGTGGTGCCGTGGGCGGCGGCCAGGTGCGTGACGCAGTGGCGGGGGGAGCGCGGCGCCAAATCGCTGGCGAAGTGGCGCGCCACGGCCAGGGAGGCGGCCAAGCAGGCGCGGCGCCTGCGTTTTCCCACGGTCGGGGAGCTGATGACGACGCGGCAGGTCGCCGCGATGCTCGCTTCCGCGGATTTCGCGGGGGTGCTGCACGAGGAGGGCGCCGCCGCGCTCGCGGTGGCGGAGCTGCCGCCCGCCGGGTCGCTCGTCCTCGTGGTCGGACCCGAGGGCGGGGTGTCGCCCGATGAGCTGGCGGCGTTCGCCGCGGCCGGGGCCGGGGCGTACCGGCTGGGGCCGACGGTTCTGCGTACTTCCACGGCCGGGGTCGCCGCGACCGCCCTCCTCCTCACCCGCACCCACCGCTGGTCCTGAACCCCGAGCCAGCACCTGGGCGCAGGGGGTGAGCGCATACCGCAAGCAGCATCCACCCAGGGGCGCGGGGAACTGCGCGACCAGCCACGACGGCGCGGCAGGCGACCGGCCGTGGCACCCGGTAGGGGCACGAGCCCACCCCGAGACCCGCCGGGCTCAGCGGGGGCGACAGCGCAGCCGGCCTGGCAGGGTTCAGGCCTCGCCCAGGAACCGGGCAAACGCAGCATTCACCTCATCCGCGTGCGTCCACGCAATATTGTGCGGCCCCCCGGCGATCTCCACGAAGCGGCAGTCCGCCACCAGCGCCGACAGCCGCCGCCCGGTCGCGGCGATCGGCAGGATCCGGTCCTCCGTCCCCTGCACCACCAAAGTCGGCACGTCATTGCGCGGAACATCGCGGCGGAAATCCGTCAGCCACGCGGACACGCAGGCCAGCGTCGCAAGGGGCGACGCGCCCGCCGCGACGTTCCACTGCGCCTGCCAGGCCTGCTGGCTGATCCGGGCGCCGCCCAGCTTGTCGACGTTGTTGAAGTCGTCGAGGAAGGCCTTCAGGAAGGCCGGCCGGTCGGCGACGATCGCGTCCTTGATGCCGTCGAAGACGGCCTGGTCGACGCCGTCGGGGTTGTCGTCGGTGCGCAGCAGGAACGGCGGGATCGGTCCGAAGAGCGCCGCTTTGGCGACCCGGTCGGAGCCGTGGCTGCCGAGGTAGCGGGTGACTTCGCCGGTGCCCATGGAGAAGCCGGCCAGGACCGCGTCGCGCAGGTCGAGCGTGTCCATCAGGACCTGGAGGTCGGCGGCGAAGGTGTCGTAGTCGTAGCCCGCCGAGGGCCGGCTCGACCTGCCGAAGCCGCGCCGGTCGTAGGTGATGACGCGGTGGCCCGCCTTGAGCAGGGCGGGGATCTGGCGTTCCCACGAGGCTCCGTCCAGGGGGAATCCGTGGATGAGGACGACCGGCTGCCCCTCGCCGTGGTCCTCGTAGTACAGCTCGACGGTGGTCGTGTTCTCGCTGCCGACCGTGATGCGGCCCATGAAAACCTCCGTACGGAATACGCGGCGCCGAAGTCCGCACGCGGTAGGCGAAGCGCGCCATGCGAACCGTGGGCGGACCCCTCCACCGCAGCGCGTAGCCGCGGTGATCGCATCTTGCGCGGCCCACTGGGTGAGACGCCGCCCGCGCAGTGAGACGCGCCCCCGGCGCCACGCGGCCGTAGCAAACACCGCCGGGGTTCCGTAAGGGTGCGATTCGGCCCTTTGGCGGATGGACCGGCGGGCGCGCGGGCAGGACCGTTGGGTGATGGGAAAGACCAGGAGGAACTGGGCGGTTGGGACACTGCTGGCAGCGTCGGCGGTGGCTCTCGCGGGGTGCGTCCCCGCGGACGGGCTCGCCGGCAGCGCGGTGTCGGTGACGACGGATCAGCTGGCCACGAACGCGCTGGAACAGGACGACGTCGAGGTGCAGTGGCTGTCGTGCAGCGCGTCGACGGGCCGGGCGCCGGCCTCGGTGGACTGCGTCGGGCGTACGGTCGGCCGGCGGAAGATCTCGGTGCGGGGCGAGGTGTCGCAGCAGCTGGACAACGCCTGCGTGCGCGGCCATCTGACCGCGACGGTCGGCACGCGCCGGATGTTCGACGTGCACGGGCTCGGGAACTGCGGAAAGCGGTCTCCGACGACGAGTTGATCGAAGTTAGGGTGGCCTGGTGACACACCCGACACCGAACCAGCCGAGCGCGAACCGCAAGGCGGCGCAGCCCTCGTACCTCAGGCACCCGCACCCGCACGGCGGGGTGATCGCCTTCACCGCGGAGGACGATGTTTGGGTCGCGCCGCTGGACGGCGGGCGGGCCTGGCGGGTGAGCGCGGACAACATGCCGGTCGGCCGGCCGAGAGTGGCGCCGGGCGGCGATGCCGTCGCCTGGACGTCGACCAGGGACGGCGCGCCCGAGGTGCATGTCGCACCGCTGGACGGCGGCCCGTCGCGCCGGCTGACGTACTGGGGCGACGCGCGCACCGCGGTCCGCGGCTGGACGCCGGACGGGGACCTCGTGGCGACCACCGCGCACGGCCAGGCGTCCTCGCGCCGCACCTGGGCGCGTACGGTCCCGCTGGACGGCGGCCCGGGCGTCACGCTGCCGTACGGACCGGCCGGCGACCTGGCGTACGGCCCCGGCGGCGCGGTGCTGCTGCTGTCGGTGCCGATGGGGCGCGAGGCGGCGCACTGGAAGCGCTACCGCGGCGGCACCGTGGGCAAGCTGTGGCTCGACCCGGACGGCAGCGGCGAATTCAGCCGGGTCCACGCCGGTCTCGACGGGAATGCCGAGTCCCCGATGTGGGTGGGCGACCGGATCGCCTTCCTGTCCGACCACGAGGGCGTCGGCGCGCTCTACTCCAGCCTCCCCGACGGTACGGACCTGCGCCGGCACAGCGCGCTGGACGGTTTCTACGCCCGGCAGGCAGGTACGGACGGCGTCCGGGTCGCCTGGACCGCCGGCGGGCAGCTGTATCTGCTGGACGACCTCGCGGACGCCGAGCCGCGCCCGCTGGAGATCGCGCTCGGCGGCCAGCGCACCGACCTCCAGCCGCACCCGGTGCGCGCCGCCCATTACGTCGGCGACGCCCGCCCCGACCACACAGGGCGCGGCAGCGCGGTCGAGATCCGCGGCACCACCCACTGGATCACCCACCGCGGCGGCCCGGCCCGTGCGCTGGCCGCGCAGCCCGGGGTGCGCACCCGGCACCCGCGGGTCTTCGCGCCCGGCGGCGCGGACGGCGAGCAGCACGTGGTGTGGGTGACCGACGCGGACGGCGGCGAGGACGCCCTCGAGGTGGCCCCGGCGGTGGGCGTGCCGGCCGGCACCGCTCCGCGGCGGCTGGCCGCGGGGCGGCTCGGCAGGGTGCTGGAGATCGAGGTGTCGCCCGACGGGCACCGCATCGCGGTCGCCTCGCACGACGGCAGGGTGCTGCTGGTGGAGACGCAGACCGGCGAGGTCCGCGAGGTCGCCGCCAGCGACGCGGGGGACGCCTCGGGGCTCGCCTTCTCGCCGGACTCCGCCTGGCTGGCCTGGTCGGCGCCCGGCCCCGGCGCGCTGCGGCAGCTGAAACTGGCCGCCACCGCCGACCTGGCGGTCATCGACGCGACCCCGCTGCGCTTCAACGACTACGCGCCCGCCTTCACCGCGGACGGCCGCCATCTGGCGTTCCTGTCCGAGCGGGCCTTCGACCCGGTCTACGACGCGCACGTCTTCGACCTGTCCTTCACCAACGCCTGCCGTCCGTACCTGATCACGCTGGCCGCGACCACCCCGTCGCCCTTCGGGCCGCAGCGGCACGGCAGGCCGTACGAGCCGGACGACGACGAGCCGGACAGCGGCGGCAAGGGCGAGGAGGACAAGAACCGCGACAAGGGCGACGCCGACACAAAGAGCGACGGCCCGCGCACTCCCGCCACCCGGGTGGACACCGAGGGCCTGGCCGACCGGATCGTGCCCTTCCCGGTCGAGGCGAGCCGTTACTCGGGGCTGCGCGCGGCCAAGGGCGGTGTGCTGTGGCTGCGCCACCCGCTGGTCGGCACCCTCGGCTCGGCCCTTGCCACGCCCGAGGCGCAGCCGCCCGGCACCCTGCTGGAGCGCTACGACCTGGCGCAGCTGCGGATGGAGGAGATCGCCGAGGACGCCGACGACTTCGCGGTCACCGGCGACGGCACGAAGGTGCTGATGAGCGGCGGCGGGCGGCTGCGGGTGGTGGCCGCGGACAGCAAGGCCGACCCGGACGACGAGTCGGGCGGCTCGGTCACCGTGGACCTGTCGCGGATCCGGCTGACCGTGCACCCGCAGGACGAGTGGCGGCAGATGTTCGCCGAGACCCACCGGCTGGCCAGGGACAATTTCTGGCGCCCCGACATGGGCGGCCTGGACTGGGACGGCGTCGCCGAGCGCTACCGCCCGCTGCTCGACCGGATCGCCACCCACGACGACCTGGTCGACCTGCTGTGGGAACTGCACGGCGAGCTGGGCACCTCCCACGCCTACGTCAGTCCGCCCGGCGGCTACCGCGACCCGCTGCACCGGCAGGGGCTGCTCGGCGCGGACATCTCCCGCGCCGACGACGGGCGCTGGCGGGTCGACCGGGTGGTGCCCGGCGAGTCCTCCGACCCGCAGGCCCGCTCGCCGCTGTCGGCGCCCGGCGTGGCCGTACGGGCGGGCGACGTGCTGCTCGCGGTCGACGGCCGCCCGGTGGACCCGGTGGCGGGTCCTGGGCCGCTGCTGGTCGGCACGGCGGGCAAGCCGGTCGAGCTGTCGGTGGCCGCGGAGTCGGGGGGTCCCGTCCGGCACGTGGTGGCGGTGCCGCTCGGCGACGAGGAGGCGCTGCGCTACCACGACTGGGTCGCAGACCGCAGGACCCATGTGCACCGGGTGTCGGGCGGCCGGGTCGGCTATCTCCACGTGCCCGACATGGTCGCCGCCGGGTGGGCGCAGCTGCACCGCGACCTCCGGGTCGAGGTGGCGCGGGAGGGCCTGGTGGTGGACCTGCGGGAGAATCGCGGCGGCCACACCTCGCAGCTGGTGATCGAGAAGCTGGCCCGCCGGATCGTCGGCTGGGACCTGCCGCGCGGCGGCCACCCGGTCAGCTATCCGCAGGACGCCCCGCGCGGCCCGGTCGTGGCGGTGGCCGACGAATTCTCCGGCTCCGACGGCGACGTGGTGAACGCGGCGATCCGCGCGCTGGGCATCGGCCCGGTCGTCGGCACCCGCACCTGGGGCGGCGTGATCGGCATCGACAGCCGCTACCAGCTGGTCGACGGCACCGGGGTCACCCAGCCCAAGTACGCCTTCTGGCTGGAGGGTTACGGCTGGGACGTGGAGAATCACGGCGTCGACCCGGACGTGGAGGTGGTCCGCGCCCCGCAGCACTGGGCCGCGGGCGAGGACCCTCAGCTGGACAGGGCGATCTCGCTGGCGCTGGCCACGCTGGAGACCTCCCCGGCCAAGGAGCCGCCGTCGCTGCCGCCCCTGCCGGCGTCCTGACGCGGCCGGTCAGGTCCCGGGCGATCCGGGCCTGACCAGGCCGGGTTCGGCCCCGGCCCGTCGTGATAGGCGCCGTCGGCGAACAGCAGGGCCGGTCCCGGGGCGCTGCCGTGGTCCGTCACGGCGCCGAGCAGCAGCAGGTGGTCGCCGGCGGACATGACCTCGGCGCGGCGGCAGAGCAGGACGGCGACCGCGCCGGGCAGCAGCGGCAGGCCGTGTGGTCCGGTGTGCAGCGGCAGGCCGCTGAAACGGTCGCCCGGGCGGGTGAAGCGGGCGGCCAGGTCGCGCTGCCCGGCCGCCAGGACGTTCACCGCGAAGTGCCCGGCGCCGGTGAAGGCGGCGCGGCTGGCGGAGGTCGAGTTCAGGCACCACAGGACCAGCGGCGGTTCCAGGGAGACCGAGGCGAAGGAGTTGACGGTCACCCCGGCCGGCCTGCCGCGGTGCCGCGTGGTGACGACCGCGACCCCGGTGGCGTAGCGGCCGAGGACGTCGCGCAGCCCCCGCTGCCCGACCGCGCCGGGCAGCGGGAAGTGTGCCGGGCCGGCCGCCCCGTGCACGGCCGGCTCGGCGGTGGTCACGCCACGCCCGTCTTCACGCGACAGGTCTTCAGCGCGGCGGCGACGTCCTCGTCCCCCGGGGCCAGGGCCGCGGCGAGCTCCAGGTCGGCGAGCGCGCTGTGCCACTCCTCGCGGGCCTGGTGCAGGAAGGCCCGGTTGTAGCGCAGGGCCGGGTCGTCGGGGGCCAGGTCCACGGCACGGGACAGGTCGTCCAGCGCGTCGTCCTGCCGGCCGCGCTCGTAGCGGACCGTGGCGCGCCCGGACAGCGCCGTCACCAGCGCCGGGTCGGCCGCCACCGCCCGGTCGTAGGCCTGCTCGGCCGCCGCGAGGTCCTCCTGCTCGGCGTGCACCTGGCCGAGGACGACGTGCAGGTAGGCGTTGCCGGGGTCGAGCAGCAGCCCGGTCTCCGCGTCGAGCCGGGCGGCGTCCAGGCGGCCCTCGTCCAGGTGCAGCCCCGCCCTGTTGACGTAGGCGTCCACGAAGTCCGGCTCCAGGTCGATGACATAGCCGAAGTCGGCCAGCGCGCCCGCCGTGTCGCCCTCGGACAGCCGCAGGTCGCCGCGGTTGTAGCAGATCTCGGGGAAGGGCGGGGACAGCCGCATCGCGCGCTCGTAGTCGGCCAGGGCGTCGTCGGTGCGGCCGAGGCGCCGCAGGATATTGCCGCGCTCCAGGTAGTGCTCGGCGTGGTTGGGGTCCTGGTCGATGACCACGGCGTAGTCGGCCAGCGCCTCGTCCAGGCGGCCCAGGCCCAGGTAGACCCGGGCCCGGTTGTTCTTGAGCACCGACCGGTGCAGCCGGTGCTCGTCGGGGTTCAGCTGCCGGTCGAGGTCGTCGACGCATTCGGTGACCAGCCGCAGCGCTTCCGCGGGGTCGCCGAGATTCACCTCGACCAGGGCGCGGCCGTTTTTGTAGAAAGCGCTCTGGAATGCGCGTTCGACCCGGTCGGGCAGGAGTGAGGCGGTGGCGACAGCGCCGTTCAGCAGCGCTTTCGCTTTTTTCTCGTCACGGTCGGCCGGGTCATTGTGGCGGGTGTAGAGCATTGCCGTGGAATAGGCGCACGCCATGTGTACGGCCGGGTCGGTGGACAGCAGCCTGGCCCGGTCGTAGATTTCCTCCGCCTCCCGGGTCCTGGACAATATGGAGAGGGCGAGTCCCTGCTTCACGGCGAACTTCCACCACAAGGTGTCGTCCTGGACGCCGTCGAGCATGGCGAAAGCCCGGCTGCCGTATTCGACGACCGCGTCGTAGTAGCCGTTCACCAGGCAGTGGTCTGCGGCGGCCAGCAGCACGGGAAGGGCGGCGCCGGCGGGGTCCGTGCCGCGCTCCAGGTGGTAGGGGATCGCGCCGAGGCCGTGCGAGAAGTCGCCGCCCTGCCGGAGCTCGGCGGCCCGCCGGTCGTGCAGCGCGGCCCTTTCCGCGGGTTCCAGCGCGTCGTAGGCGGCCCGCGCGGCCGGCCCCTCGGCCAGGCACTCGCCGCTGACGTACGACCAGGCGTCCTCGGCCCCTTCCGCTGACGCCCCGGCGGCCCCGGCGGCCGTCACCAGGGCGCGGGCGTCGAGCACCGACCGCAGCCGCTCGTCCAGCGCGCCGTCGCCGCCGCCGGAGCAGATCACGACGGTGAGGCGGGCCGGGTCCACCCGCCGCACCAGGGCGGCGAGGAACTCGACGTCCGTGGCCTCGGCGTGCTCGGCGCTCTCCACCACCAGGGTGCGCGGCCCGTCCGCGGGAAGGGTGTCGCGGACCAGTTCGGCCAGCCCGTTGGCGATCCGCTTGGTCCGCAGCCGGGCGTAGTAGCGGGTGCGCTCGGCGGGCAGCGCCATCGAGGTCAGCGTCTCCCGCGAGTTGGGCACCTGGTCGCTCAGCTCGGGCGCCACGGACAGCACTTCGATGTCGTAGCGGGCCACGGGGGCCGGGTCGCGCCGCAGCACCTCCGGCACCAGGGCGCGGACCACCGCGTTGGCCGCGGTGTACGGGCCGCGCAGCCGGCGGTGCGCGTCGACGGGCGGCAGCAGCCCGGACGGCAGGAGCGCGGGCGGCAGCGCGAGCGAGCGTACGGCGGCGGCCCTGCTCTGCCGTGTGCCTCCGTGCACCCAGTGGTGGCGGGGTTCTGCCTGGTCCATGGGGTGGTCTCCTTCCGCGGCCCGGGTCGCGAGCCTGCGGCCGGTGCCGTCGATCGTGGGGTTGCGCGGTGCGGGGGCACGCGAGGGCGTGGCAAGGCGACGGGCGGGACCGTCGGGCGGGCGGGCCGGCCAGGTCGGCGGCACGGTGCGGCGGCCCCGGAAGGGTCAGGCGGTCTGCGCGGGCGACGCCGCGGGCGCGGCGGCGGTCCTGGTCCTGCGCCGCCAACTGCGGGCGGCCAGAAAACCGGCCAGGAACAGCTCGCCGAAATTGAGGATCAGGAAGACGACCACATCGGTGACGTTGGCCGGCGACAGGTTCGCGTGGAGTTTGTGCACCGCCATTCGCGTCACCTTTATGCCGGTCGGAATGACGGCGGTCAGCAGCGTGGTGGTCAAAAAGGCGTAGCCGGCGACCATCAGCCAGGAATACCAGCGGGCCACCTCGCGGTCGCGGTCGGTCCAGCCGGACTCCTCGACCGCCCGCTCGGGCCGCCGGATCAGCCGGACGAAGCGGTTGCGGAGCTGCTGGCGGGCCACGGTCTGGAGGTCGTTGCAGCCCAGTACGGTGATCGCCAGGTAGTACAGGTCGGTGCGCAGGAAGAAGTAGAACTGCCAGGCCAGCCGCAGCACCACGGCGAAGGCCATGGACAGCAGCAGCCGGTAGACCACTCCCGCGGCCCCGGTGGAGCCGTGCAGTCCCGCCGCCCCGAGGGTCAGGCCGCAGATCACCAGGACGTCCAGCAGCATGCCGGCCAGCATCGGCAGGTAGCGCTTGCGGCGGGGCACCGCCACCAGGCCGTCCAGCGCGGTCACGAAGACGACGTAATAGAAGCGGCGGCCGATCGACAGGGTGGAGTGCAGGCCGAGCCGGCGGCCCGCGAGGGCGTGGAAGGCCTCGTGCGCGAGGATCCACGGCACCTGGCCCAGCACGATGCCGAGGGTGAGCACCACCAGCGAGGAGTGGGTGAAGAACAGGTGCTGATAGCGCGGCACAAGGGCGGGGGTGCGGATCGCGGCGGCCACCGCGGCGGCCGCCAGCAGGCCGTAGGCGACCCAGGCGGCGGGTGAGAAGACCGCGCGCCCCAGGCGCTGCCAGCGCACCGGGCCGGCCGCCTCTGCCGCCTCCTCGCCGTCCTTGACCAGCAGCTCCAGCTCCTCCAGGACTTCCAGGAATTCCGAGACGTCCACCTGCTCGCCGTACGTCTCGGTGTACCAGCGGGCGGCGGTGTTGGGGGAGTCGCCGGCCTCCAGCCTCCGCAGCAGGGCGGCGCCGTCGACCGGGAAGAGCCCGTAGGAGTCGATGTCGGCGCGGCCGACGGTGACTTCGTCGCCCTCCTCCAGATAGGTCAGCGGGTGCAGCCGCACCGGCCGGTCGAGATCCGGGGAAACCGTTGCCATATCTGCCTCACTGGTACGGGTCGCGGGCTGCTGCGGGGGGCGTGCGGTCGCGCTGTACGGACGTGGGACGTGGGATGTGGGGCTGTACGGGGACGCGGGGCCGTGCGGGCCGGGCCGTACGGGCTCGGCCCGGGCCGTCCCCTGTGCGGGGCGGCCCGGGCCGGTGACTCAGCTGGCGCCGCAGCAATAGGCCGAGGCGGCGGCCGAGGTCAGACGGACGGTGCCGGCCTTGCGAACGGTGATCTTCTTCATGGCGAACTCCTTCTCTCAGGGCGGTGCACTTCGCCGTCCGACAATTCGGCGGCGGCCCGGGATTACCCGGGAGTCTGGGAAAGAAAAGGGAATGTGCTGGCCATTGGATGATGGTGCGCTCACCGGTCCCTTTCGGAAACGGCATCCTTCGCTCCGTCTCCGGCCCCGACAGATTTGCATGGAACACGGAAGCGTGTCAACGGGTCGACGGAACGTACACGGACCTCATCGGCTCAAGATCAATACGCATTGGGGAAAGCCGCTTAATGCGTTCCGTGATGATCCGGGATCCGTGGACGGAAGGCCGGAGCCGGTGTCATAGTCGGCGCACAGTCCCGGAATGCGGGGGAGTCGTACACGGGGAAGGTGTCTCACGTGGTTGTGTTTAGTGGGAACAATGTTTTAGCGGTGTCGCATGGGGTTTGATCTCGCTCAGCGATTGGTGACCGACGAATTGTGGGAGCTGGTCGAGTCGCTGCTTCCGGTCTTCAGCTGTCGCCGCCAGGGCGGCGGCACGGCGCCGCTGGATGAGCGCAAGGTCTTCACCGCGGTCGTCTACGTGCTGATGGCCGAGTGTCCATGGCGGCAGCTGCCGCCCCCCTTCGATGTCTCACCCGCCACCGCCCACCGCCGTTTCGCCGCCTGGACCAGGGCGGATCTGTGGCGGCTGCTCCAGGACAGAGCCGAGGACCCGCGCTCGTCCTTCCGCGAGGAGCGCTGGGTCGCGGCAATTGTGGCGGCGGCGCACAAACGGTGCATGTCCCAGGTCGCCACATGAGACGCCCTGGTATGAACATATATGTCCGGTACGCCGTCGGGCCGCCCGCGGGCCGCCGCGGCTCATCCGGCCGTCCGGCACCCGGGCTCACCGCCGCCCCGGCGGTCACCTTCCGTCACTGCCTCGGCACGTCGGGCCGCGGATCTTCCGCCCGGCGCGGGCCGGTACGATGCGAAGCCCCGTACGCCCCCGAGAAGGGAGCCCCGCCATGGCGGGAGAGCCCCAGGCCGACTGCCTGTTCTGCAAGATCGTCGCGGGCGAGATCCCCGCGACCGTCGTCCGCGAGACCGCGACCACGCTGGCCTTCCGCGACATCAACCCGCAGGCGCCGACCCACGTCCTGGTCATTCCCCGGGTGCACTACCCGGACGCCGCCGCGCTGGCGGCCGGCGACCCCGGCGCGACCGCGGACGTGCTGAGGGAGGCCGGCGAGGTGGCGGCCCAGGAGAAGGTCGACGGCACCGGCTACCGGATCGTCTTCAACACCGGCCCCGGCGCCGGCCAGACCGTCTTCCACGCCCACGCCCATGTGCTGGGCGGCCGCGACCTCCAGCGGCTGGTCTGAGGCGGCCCCGCCGCCGCCCACCGATGTCCGCACGCGAACTCGTCGTCCTCGGCACCGCGAGCCAGGTGCCGACCCGGCAGCGCAACCACAACGGCTATGTACTGCGCTGGGACGCCGAGGGCATCCTCTTCGACCCCGGCGAGGGCAGCCAGCGCCAGATGGTGCACGCCGGGGTCGCCGCGCACGACCTCACCAGGATCTGCGTCACACATTTCCACGGCGACCATTCCCTCGGCCTTGCCGGGGTGATCCAGCGGATCAACCTCGACCGGGTGCCGCACCCGGTCACCGCCCACTACCCGGCGAGCGGGCAGCGCTACTTCGACCGGCTCCGTCACGCCACCGCCTACCGCGAGACCGTCTCCCTGCGCGAGCAGCCGGTCACCGGCGACGGGGTGCTGGCCGTGACGGAGGACTTCACCCTGGAGGCGCGCCGGCTGTCGCACCCGGTCGAGTCGTACGGCTACCGGCTCACCGAACCCGACCGGCGCCGGATGCTGCCCGCCCTGCTGGCCGAGCACGGCATCGCGGGACCCGATGTCGGCCGCCTCCAGCGCGAGGGCGTACTGAACGGCGTCACCCTTGCCGAGGTGAGCGAGCCGCGCCGGGGCCAGCGCTTCGCCTTCGTCATGGACACCCGGCTCTGCGACGCGGTGCCGGAACTGGCCGACGGCTGCGACCTGCTGGTGATCGAGTCGACCTTCCAGGACCAGGACGCGGCACTTGCCGAGGAGTACGGCCATCTGACCGCGGGCCAGGCCGCGGCGGCGGCCCGCGACGCGGGCGTACGCCACCTGGTGCTGACGCACTTCTCGCAGCGCTACCAGGACCCCGCGGGCTTCGCGGAGCAGGCCAGGGCCGCGGGCTTCACCGGCGGCCTGACCATTGCCGCGGATCTGACGCGGGTCCCGGTGCCCGGCCGCCGCTGAGCCCGGGACCCCGACGGGTGCCGCCCTGCGGTTACGGCAGGAAGTACATCGGGTTCGGCAGCTTGAAGGACTTGTCCGCGTAACCGCCGGACAGGTCGCTGTACTGGTCGCCGAAGTTGCCGATGATGTCGTAGCCCAGCGACTCGATGTGCGCCCGGGTGCCGGACTTGTACTCGATGGTCGTACAGGTCGAGCCGCAGCTCAGGTACGCCGGCGGGTTCGCGCTGTTCTTCAGGTAGAGGTGCGAGGTGTCGGGCGCGGCCTTGTAGCCGACCGCGTTCAGGTTGCGTACGGTGTCGGCGCGCTGGGCCTCCGGGCGGCCGGTGATCCAGAAGACCGTGACGCCCTGGTCCGCCGCCCAGTTGGCGAGGCCGTCCATGCCGAAGACGGCCGGCATGTTCTTGGTGTCCAGGTAGGCCTGGTTGCTGGCCGGGGTGTAGTTGAAGCCCACCTCGAGTTCGTAGTTGTACGTCAGCACGCTGGTGTCGTCGACGTCCAGCACGATCGCGGGCTTCTTGCCGTGGCCGTCGTGCTTGCCGTGGCCGTGCTGGAGCGCGTGCGCCAGGTCGGACTTGGCCTTGGCCTCGATGCCGGCCAGCTGGTGGGCGTAGCTGCTGTCCGCCGACGCGAAGTGCTCGCCCGACGCGTCGACGGTGTCGCCGTAGTAGGCCTTGATGTCGTTGACCACGTTGGTGAGGTTGGGGATCTGCTTGTCGCTGCGCGGCACCGAGTTGTCCGCGGTGGCGGCGCCGACGCCGTAGAAGGTGGCGCCCAGGGTGGCCGCGGCGGCGGCCAGTGCCAGCGAGCGGCGGGACAGACGGGCACGGGACATGACGGTGCTCCTTCAACGCTGGTTGGTGCGGCGAAAGTTAGACCCCCCGATCCGGGCAGGTCAAGCAAGGTCTACGCGCGTATCGTCACATCGCAGGTCAGAAGGTGTTTCCCTGGTGTTTCGCGAGAGTTCGCCGAAACGTCACCCGATGGACGGATGGTACGCGACGGACAGGTGGGGCCAACGCGGCTACCAGCCGGCCGCGTCGAGGATTCTGGAGGCCGCCGCGGGCGAATCCACCAGCGGATGCAGCGCCAGAGCCCGCAGCGCGGCCCGCCGCGAGCCGGTCGCCGCCGCCTCGATCGCCGCCCGCTCCACCGCCTTGACGCCCAGCATCAGCCCCGCCTGGTGCTCGTCCGGCGCCGCCCCCGGCACCGGACGCGCCCCGAACGCCCCCACCTCGCACGGCACTTCCACCACCGCGTCGGCGTCGAGGAACGGCAGCGCCCCGCCGGAGGGCACATTGAGGATCAGTACGGTCCGCTCGTCCCGCGCGATCGCCCGCATCAGCGCGAGCGCCACCCGGTCGTAGCCGCCGCCGTCCAGGTCGTGCGGGTCGCGCTGCCAACCGCCGCTCGCCGCACGGCTGTCGGCGCCGTACGTCTCCTCGCGCTCGCGCCTGGCGCCCTCCCACAGCTCGTACGCCCGGGACGGCTCCTGGTCCGCCGCCGCGAAGAACGCGCCCTGCTGCCCGTCGAGGTACTCCCCCCGGGTGCTGTCCGCGGCCCTGACCGCGGCCAGCGTCTCGCGGCGGAAGTAGTAGTAGTGCAGATACTCGTTCGGCAGCGAGCCGAGCGCCGCCAGCCACTCCGCGCCGAACAGCCGCCCCTCCTCGAAGGTGCCCAGCGCCGCCGGGTCCGCCAGCAGGCCCGGCAGCAGGTCGCGCCCAGCCACGGTCAGCCGGCGCAGCCAGCCGAGGTGGTTCAGGCCCACGTAGTCGTAGCCGAAGTCCGGCGCGTCCGGGTCGGCGCCCGCCGCCCGCGCCGCCCGCCGCACCAGGCCCACCGGCGAGTCGCAGATGCCGATCACCCGCGGCCCCAGCACCCGCGACATCGCCTCGGTCACCATGCCCGCCGGATTGGTGAAGTTGATCACCCAGGCGGACGGCGCCAGCGCCCGTACCCGCTCGGCGATCTCCACCGCGACCGGCAGCGTCCGCAGCCCGTAGAGGACCCCGCCCGCGCCCACCGTCTCCTGCCCGAGCACCCCCTCGGCCAGCGGCAGCCGCTCGTCGCGCACCCGGCCCGCAGTACCGCCGACCCGGATCGCCGAGAACACGAAGTCCGCGCCCCGCACCGCGTCGTCCAGGCCGTCCGCGAGCCGCACCGCGGGGCCGCTCGCGCCCGACTGCGCCAGCACCGCCGCCATCACCCGCAGCCGCCGCGGGTCCCTGTCGTGCAGCACCACCTCGGTGATCGCGGGGTCGCCGGCCAGCGCCCGGTGCACCAGCGGCACCCGGAAGCCGCCGCCACCGAGAATCGTGAGCTTCACCCGTACTCCGTCCCGAGATTCCTCGTCACTGTCAGTGCCGTCGTGCACAGTGTGTTCCATGGACGACCAGCCCGTTCTCGACCCGCTCGGCGCGGTGCGCGCCCCGGGGGACCCGGCGACCGATGTCTATCTCACCGGCACCGTGTTCCTCGACATCATCTTCACCGGTCTCGACAGCGCGCCCGTGCGCGGCACCGAGTCCTGGGCCCGCGGCATGGGCTCGAGCCCCGGCGGGGTGGCGAACATGGCGACGGCGCTCGCCCGGCTCGGCCTGCACACCACCTTGGCGGCGGCCTTCGGCGACGACATGTACGGCGACTACTGCTGGGAGAGCCTCGCGGCCGGCGAGGGCATCGACCTCGGCCCCTCCCGCCGCATCCCCGGCTGGCACTCCCCGGTCACCGTGTCGATGGCCTACGACGAGGAGCGCACCATGGTCAGCCACGGCCACCGGGCGCCGCCGCCCGAGGAGGCCGTGCACGCCTGCCCGCCGCCCGCCCGGGCCGCCGTCGCCTCGCTCGGCCAGCGCGACCGGGCCTCCGACGAGGAGCCCGCGCCCGACCCCGACCGCGAGTGGATCGCCCAGGCCGCGGCGAACGGCACGCAGGTCTTCGCCGACGTCGGCTGGGACGACACCGGCCGCTGGGACCCGGCCGACCTCGACGGGCTCCGGCACTGCGCTGCCTTCCTGCCCAATGCGGAGGAGGCCATGCGGTACACCCGCACCGCCACCCCGGCCGCCGCCGCCCGCAGGCTCGCCGAGCTGGTCCCGCTGGCCGTGGTCACCCTCGGCGCGGAGGGCGCGGTCGCCGTGGACTCCGGCAGCGGTGAGACCGCCGAGGTGCCCGCCCTGATCGTAGACGCCCTGGACCCGACGGGGGCCGGGGACGTCTTCGTGGCCGGCTTCGTCACCGGCACCCTGGCCGGCTGGCGGCTCACCGACCGGCTCGCGTTCGGCTCGCTGTGCGCGGCGCTGTCCGTCCAGGAATTCGGCGGCTCGCTGTCCGCGCCCGGCTGGACCGAGGTCGCCGCGTGGTGGACGCGGGCCAAGGCCGAGCCGGGCACCCCGGCGGAGGCGCTGCGCCGGTACGCCTTCCTGGACGCGCTGATCCCGCCGGCCCCCCGCCGCTGGCCGCTGCCCCGGGCGGTGCCCACGATCGGCTTCCGCCGGGCGTGACGGGCGCGGCTACGGCTGGCACCGGTGCCGTCGACAACCGCAAATCCCCTCGGCGGCCGACGGCCCACGTCGTAGGCTTGGTAGCCCAGAACCCGATCGGGGTCCTCGATCAGCAGAAAGCGGGATGAGCAGGCCCTAGCGCCGGCCCATGACTCAGACACCGACAAAGCAGCAGCCGCAGCCGCCGCAGGCACGCGCCCACTTCGTCGTACCGGCCAAGCACCCCATGGTGACCGTCCTGGGCTCAGGCGACGCTCTGCTCCGCGTGATCGAGCAGGCGTTCCCGGCCGTCGACATCCATGTACGGGGCAATGAGATCAGCGCGGTCGGCGACGCCGACGAGGTCGCGCTGGTCCAGCGGCTCTTCGACGAGATGATGCTGGTGCTGCGCACCGGCCAGCCCATGACCGAGGACGCCGTCGAGCGCTCCATCGCCATGCTGCGGGCCAACGGCAGCGCCGCCGACCAGGACGCCGAGACACCTGCCCAGGTGCTCACGCAGAACATCCTGTCCAGCCGCGGCCGCACGATCCGCCCCAAGACGCTCAACCAGAAGCGCTACGTGGACGCGATCGACCGCCACACCATCGTCTTCGGCATCGGCCCGGCCGGTACGGGCAAGACCTACCTGGCGATGGCCAAGGCCGTGCAGGCCCTGCAGTCCAAGCAGGTCAACCGCATCATCCTGACCCGCCCCGCGGTCGAGGCCGGCGAACGCCTCGGCTTCCTGCCCGGCACCCTGTACGAGAAGATCGACCCGTATCTGCGCCCGCTCTACGACGCCCTGCACGACATGCTCGACCCGGACTCGATCCCCCGCCTGATGGCGGCCGGCACCATCGAGGTAGCACCCCTCGCATATATGCGTGGCCGCACGCTTAACGACGCCTTCATCATCCTGGACGAGGCGCAGAACACCAGCGCCGAGCAGATGAAGATGTTCCTGACCAGGCTCGGGTTCGACTCCAAGATCGTCATCACCGGTGACGTCACCCAGGTGGACCTGCCCCGCGGCACCAAGAGCGGACTGCGGCAGGTGCAGGACATCCTCGCCGATGTCGAGGACGTCCACTTCTCCCGGCTCACCAGCACCGACGTGGTGCGCCATAAGCTGGTCGGACGCATCGTGGACGCCTACGAGCGGTACGACAGCGCGGTCGCCGAAGAAGAAGCCGGCGGCAGCGGCGGCAATGGCGGCAGCGGTGCACCCAACGGCACCGGCGCCGCCAGAGCCGCCGGCGTCCATCGCGGCAGCAGCGCCAACAGCGCACGGACCAAGAGAAAGTAACCGACCACATCATCATGGCGATCGACGTCAACAACGAGTCCGGCTGGGAGATCGACGAGCAGGCGGTCCTCGACGCCGCCCGCTACGCGCTCCAGCGCATGCGCATCCATCCGCTGTCCGAGCTGTCGGTGATCGTCGTGGACGCCGACGCCATGGAGCAGCTGCACGTGCAGTGGATGGACCTGCCGGGCCCCACCGATGTCATGTCCTTCCCGATGGACGAGCTGCGTCCCGGCAAGGAGGACGAGGAGCCCGCGCAGGGCCTGCTCGGTGACATCGTGCTGTGCCCCGAGGTCGCCAAGCGGCAGGGGGAGGAGGCGCCGACCGGCCACTCCATGGACGAGGAGCTGCAACTGCTCACCGTGCACGGCGTCCTCCACCTGCTCGGGTACGACCACGAGGAGGCGGACGAGAAGGCCGAGATGTTCGGCCTCCAGAAGGCCATCCTGGACGGATGGCGGGCCGACCGCGGCATCGAGGGGCCCTCGCCCGCGCCCACCACCCACTGACGGCGGCGCGCACCGCATGATCGTCTCCGCAGTCCTGCTTGTCATCGTGGCCTGGCTGGCCGCGTGCGCCGAGGCCGGCATCGCCAGGACCTCCCGCTTCCGTGCCGAGGACGCGCTGCGCTCGGGGCGCAAGGGCGCCGCGAACCTGCTGGCGGTCGCGTCCGACCCGACCCGCTACCTCAATGTCGCCCTGCTGGTCAGGGTCGCCTGCGAGACCTCGGCCGCCGTGCTGATCACCGTGGTCTGCACCCGGAATTTCGACCGTACGTGGCAGGTGCTGCTCGTCGCGATCGGCGTGATGGTCCTGGTGTCGTACGTCGCCGTGGGCGTCTCGCCGCGCACCATCGGCCGCCAGCACCCGATGAACACGGCGACGGCCGCCTCGTACGTCCTGCTGCCGCTGGCCCGGGTGATGGGTCCGGTCCCCGGACTGCTGATCCTGCTCGGCAACGCGCTGACGCCGGGGAAGGGCTTCAAGCGCGGCCCGTTCGCGAGCGAGGCGGAGCTGCGGGCGATGGTGGACCTCGCCGAGTCCGAGTCGCTGATCGAGGACGACGAGCGCCGGATGGTGCACTCGGTCTTCGAGCTGGGCGACACCATCGTCCGCGAGGTGATGGTGCCGCGGCCCGAGCTGGTGATGATCGAGCGCTTCAAGACGATCCGCCAGGCCACCACGCTGGCGCTGCGCAGCGGCTTCTCGCGCATCCCGGTGACGGGCGAGGGCGAGGACGACGTCGTCGGCTTCGTCTACCTCAAGGACCTGGCCCGCCGCACCCACATCAACCGGGAGGCGGAGAGCGACCTGGTCTCCACGCTGATCCGGCCCGCCGCCTTCGTGCCCGACACCAAGAACGCCGGGGACCTGCTGCGGGAGATGCAGCGCGACCGCAACCATGTCGCGGTCGTGGTCGACGAATACGGCGGCACCGCCGGCATCGTCACCATCGAGGACATCCTGGAGGAGATCGTCGGCGAGATCACCGACGAGTACGACCGGGAGACCCCGCCGGTGGAGGAGCTGGGCGACGACCGCTACCGGGTCACCGCCCGCCTCGACATCGGCGACCTCGGCGAGCTGTACGGGGTGCTGCTGGACGACGACGACGTCGAGACGGTCGGCGGCCTGCTGGCCAAGTCGCTCGGCCGGGTGCCGATCCCGGGCGCGACGGCCGTGGTGCCGCTGCCCGAGGACGGTTCGGGCGAACGCCCCACGGTGGCGCTGCGGTTGACCGCGGAGACGCAGGCGGGCCGCCGCAACCGGATCGGCACGGTGCTGGTCGAGCCGCTGGACGCGGCGGAGGCGGCGCCGCAGGAGGGGTCCTCCTCGGCGGAAGACGAGGTATGAGCGGGGCTTCTGGTTCGCAGTAGAAGCAGTCCTTGGACTTCTGATCGCGTCGGCGCCAGGCTGGAAGGCGTAAGACCCGAAGCGGAACCGAGGGAGCCCGACCATGACCGACACCCGTGAGCGCGCCCGGCACCCCGAGGACATCGCCCGCCTGCTGGTCGCCCGCGTCAATGCCCGCGACCTCGACGGCATCCTCGAACTCTTCGAACCCGACGCCGTCGTCGCCTACCCCGCCGACCGCCCCGCGCAGGGCGCCGCCGCCCTGCGCGAGCTGTACGCAGGGCTGCTCGCCGCCAAGCCGGTCTTCGAGGTCGAGGACCCGCTGCCGACCCTGATCAGCGGCGACCTGGCCCTCACCTCGACCGCCCCGAAGGACGGCACCGGCGGCCGCGTCCAGGTCGCCCGCCGCCAGCCGGACGGTACGTGGCTGCGCGTGATCGACCGCCCGGAGTCGTGACGCGGGCCGCCCCGGAGCCCCTTGAACACCCCGCTACTACGTACGCTGCGTCAGCGTACGTACGCGAAGTGTGGACGGTACTGACGATCTGCTGTGACGCTGGTCTCACGTGAATGAGGCACGATCCGTGCCCCGTGAGAGAGGTGGCCGGGATGGTCGATGGGACGAACGGTACGGGGGGTACGGGCGGCGAGCCCGAAACCTCCGACAGTCTGCGGACGTTCGGCGCGGTGGTGCACGCGCTGCGCGAGCACAAGGGGATCAGCCGGGAGGAGTTCGGCGCGCTGGTGCGCTTCTCCAAACACACGGTGGCCTCTATCGAGTTGGGCCGCCGAATGCCCGACGAGGACTTCGTCGAGCGGGCCGAGCCGGTGCTCGGCAACACCGGGGCGCTGCGCCGGGCGATCAAACAGGTCGCCCGACAGCCGGGACTGGCCGTCTGGTTCCGCCAGTGGGCCCGGCACGAGGCGATGGCGATCAGCCTGTGCACGTACGAATGCCGGGTGGTGCCGGGCCTGTTGCAGACGGAGACCTACGCACGGGCGGTGTCCATGAGCGTCCCGCCGCTCGCGCGCGAGGCGGACGTGGACGCGCGGATCAAAGCCCGCCTGGAACGCCAGGAGTTGCTGTCCACGCTGCGCGAACCGCCGTGCGCGTTCAGCTTCATCATCGAGCAGTCGGTGCTCGAACGGCACACGGGCGGCGAGGAGGTCACCCGGGAACTGCTGGATCACCTGCTGGAGTTGGTCGGCCGGCAGTGGAACGTCGAGATCCAGATCATGCCGCTGCGGCAGCCCGTGCACGCCGGACTCGACGGCCCACTGCAACTGCTGGAGACCCCGGACAACCACTGGTTCGGCTACTCGGAGGGGCAGGAGAACGGCCGTCTCATCTCTGACCCGAAATCGATCAGCGTCCTCCAGCAGCGGTATGCGAAACTGCGCTCGCAGGCTCTCACCCCCGAGGATTCCACGAGTCTGCTGGAGCGAATGCGAGGAGCGCTATGAGCACGTCCGACCTGGTCTGGTTCAAGAGCAGCTACAGCAGCGGCAGTCAAGGCGACTGCGTCGAAGTCGCCGTCTCCTGGCAGAAGTCCAGCTACAGCGGCTCCCAGAGCGACGACTGCGTCGAGGTCGCCGCCTGCCCGGGCACGATCCACGTCCGCGACTCCAAGGACCCCCACGGCCCCCACCTCGCCTTCACCCCGACCGAGTGGTCGTCCTTCCTCGACTACGCCGCCACCC
>NZ_JAJSYW010000042.1:0-9862 GCF_036815005.1 Streptomyces sp. IBSBF 2435
CCCCAGAACCGGAGGACCGGCCCGCCCCCCGGCCCGCCGACCAGATCGCCGACCAACGAATCACCGGCGACGGGGAGTCCAGGGACGCTGACCCCGGACACGGTACGCACGGACGCGACGACCCCCGGGGCAGCGGACTCGGGCGTGGCGAACCCGTGAGCGGGAACCCCGGCGGCCGGGGACCTGGAGGCGGGGAGCCCGGACGCGGAAAACCCGGGGTCGGGGAGCCTGGAGGCATCGGCCCCGGACGTGGGGAGGCCGGGCTCGGTGCGCGCAGGCGCGGTGAGCCCGGGACCGCGGAAACCCGGGGACGGGAGCCCGGGCGTGGCGAACCCGGGCGTGGCGAACCCGGACGCGGGGGACCCCAAGCCAGCGGACCCCGGGACGGCGAACCCGGGATTGCGGGGAACGGCGTCAGCCGGTTGGCCTTGACGCCGTTCCACCTCAGCGCGGCCACCGGGGAGCAGGGCGGGCTGTGGGACGAGCGGCACCGCGACGAGCTCGAACATGCCGCGGCCCGGCTACAGGTCCGCCTCGGTCATGCCGCGGTCACCCGTGCCCGGGTCGTCGGGGGGCGGGGACCTGCCGAACGGGTCCAGCGGGTGCCGTTCGGCGATGTCACCGTGCCGTCCCGTACGGTCGCAGGCCCCTGGCCGGGACAGCTGCCCGCACCGCATCCGGCGCTCGTCTACCCGCAGATGCCGCCCGCCCGGCTGCTCGACGCCACCGGGCAGGACGTGGCGGTCGACGCCCGTTCGCGGCTCTCCGCCCCGCCCGCGCACCTGCGGATACGCGGCGAGCGCTCGGCCGCGGTGGCCGGTTGGTCGGGGCCGTGGACCCTGGACGAGTCCTGGTGGAACCCGGCCGAGGCGATGCGGGCCGCCCGGCTGCTGGCCACCGCCGCCGACGGCCGCGCCTGGCTGCTGCGGCTGGAGCAGGGCCACTGGTGGGCGGAGGCCAGCTATTGAACCGGTCCGGCGGACAGGTGGTGCAGCTACGGCCCCCCGCGCCCGGCGAGGACCCGGAGCAGGAGCAGCGGCAGGAGCCGTGGGCGGAACTGCACTGCCACACCTCGCTGAGTTTCCTCCAGGGTGCCGCCGACTCCGCGGCCCTGGTCGCCGAGGCGGGCCGGCTCGGCGTCGGGACGCTGGCCGCGACAGACAGGGACGGCCTCTACGCCGCCCGCCGTCACAGCGCCGCTGCCAAGGAGGCCGGCATCGCTACCGTCTTCGGCGCCGAACTCACCCTCCCGCAGCCGCTCGGCCCGGTGCTGGTGCTGGCCCGCGACCTGGCGGGTTTCAGCCGCCTCGGCACGGTGATCAGCGCCGCCCAGCTCGCCGGGTCCAAAGGCCGCCCCCGCTACGACCTGGACCAGGTCGCTGCGGCGCACGGCGGCCACTGGGCGGTGCTGACCGGCTGCCCCGCTCCCGGCCAGGACCCGGCCACCGCCGCCCGGCGGCTGGAACTGCTCGCCGACCGCTTCGGCGCCGGCCATGTCTATGCGGAGCTGACCGACCACCGGCTGCCCGCCGACGGCCCGCGCAACGACGCCCTGGCCGCCGCCGCCCGGCGGCTCGGCACCGGGGTGGTGGCCACGGGCGCGGTGCACTACGCCCGTCCCGCCCAGGCCAGGCTGGCCCAGGCGCTGGCCGCACTGCGGCGGAGCGAGGACCTGGAGCGCGCCGCCGCCCACCTGCCCGCCGCCCCGGCCGCCCATCTGCGCTCGGGGGCGGAGATGCGCCGGCTGTTCGCCCGCTGGCCCGGCGCCGTGGAGACCGCCGTGGCGCTCGGCCGCGACCTGGCCGTCGACCTGGCCGAACTGCGCCCGGAACTGCCCAACGCCACCGTCCCCGCAGGACACACCGACGACTCCTGGCTGCGGCACCTGGCCGTGCAGTCCGCAGCTGTCCGCTACGGTCCCCGGCACTCCGGGGACCCCCAGGTCCGCCGCGCCTGGCGGCAGCTCGACCACGAACTCGGCGTCATCGCCGGCCTCGGCATGGCCGGATACTTCCTGATCGTCCAGGACATCACCGCCTTCGCCGCGCGCGCCGGCATCTGGTGCCAGGGCCGCGGCTCGGCCGCGAACAGCGTTGTCTGCTACGTCCTGGGCATCACCAATGTCGACCCGGTACGCCACAACCTGCTCTTCGAACGCTTCCTCAGCCCCGACCGCGACGGACCGCCCGACATCGATCTCGACTTCGAGCACCGCAGGCGCGAAGAGGTCATTCAGTACTGCTACACCACCTACGGCCGCACCCACTGCGCCCAGGTCGCCAACCTGATCACCTACCGCCCCCGGCTCGCGGTCCGGGACGCGGCCCGCGCGCTGGGCCACTCCGCCGCCGAGATCGACGCCCTCACCCGCCACATCGACCCACGCGAGCCGTCGAAGGGCGAGGCCGGACTGCCCGCCGATGTGCGCGAGCTGGCCGCCGGCCTCGACCGGCTGCCCCGCCATCTCGGTGTGCACTCCGGCGGCATGGTGATCACCCGCCGGCCCATCGGGGAGGTCATGCCGGTGGAATGGGCCACCGCCGAGGGCCGAACCGTCGTCCAGGGCGACAAGGAGGACGTGGCCGCGGCCGGCCTCACCAAGATCGACCTGCTCGCCCTGGGCTTCCTGTCCGCCGCCCACGACGCCTGCACGATGATCGCCGACTTCCACGGTGTCCACCTGGACCTGGCCACCATCCCGCAGGACGACCCCGCGGTCTACGACATGGTCTGCGCCGGTGACACCATCGGCACCTACCAGCTGGAGTCGCGGGCCATGATCGGCACCCTGCCCCGGCTGCGGCCCCGCTGCCTGGCCGACATCGTCGTCGCCGTCTCCCTGATCAGGCCGGGCCCCATCCAGGGCAACGCCGTGCACCCCTATCTGCGGCGCCGGGCCGGCCGGGAGCCGGTCAGCTATCCGCACCCGCTGGCCGAACCCGCGCTGAAACGCTCGCTCGGAGTCGCCCTGTGGCAGGAGCAGATGATGCACCTGGCCGTCGACTGCGCCGGCCTCTCCGCCGCCGAGGCCGACCGGCTGCGCTCGGCGATGAGCGCCAAGCACTCGGTGGAGGAGGTCGCCAAGATGCGCACCCAACTGCTCGACGGCATGGCGGCCCGCGGCATCCCCGCTGCCGCCGCCGAGCAGATCGCCGACATGATCCAGGCCTTCTCCGACTACGGCTTCCCCGAGAGCCACGCCCAGAGCATGGCCCACATCAGCTGTGTCTCCGCCTGGCTCAAGCACCACCACCCCAGCGCGCTGCTCGCCGGGCTGCTGGCCAACCAGCCCATGGGCTTCTACCGGCCGTTGAGCCTGATCCACGATGCCAAGCGCCATGGCGTGACCGTCCGCGGCGTCGACGTCCGGCACTCCGGGGTGCAGGCCGTCCTGGAACCCGACCCGGCCTCCGCCGGCGGCGCCGCGGTCCGGCTCGGTCTTGCCATGGTGCGCACCCTGGGCACCGACGCCGCCCAACTGATCGTCGACGCCCGCGCCGCGGCGCCCTTCTCGGGCCTTGAGGACTTCGTCCGGCGCACCCGCCTGCCGGTCAGGTCCCTTGAGGCCCTTGCCATCGGCGGGGCGTTCGGCTGTTTCGGGGTGAGCCGCCGCAGCGCCCTGTGGACGGTCGGTACGCCGGGCCGCACCGACCCGGGCATGCTGCCCGGTACCGTCCCCGGCCCCGTCCCGCCCCGGCTGCCGGCGATGACCCCGGCCGAGGAGACCCGCGCCGACCTGTGGGTCACCGGCGCCACCCCGGGTGCCCATCCGGTCGGCTACGAGCGCGACCGCCTCTCCCGGAACGGCGTCCGCAGTGCAGCTGCCGTCCGCGAACTGGCCGACCAGGACCAGGCCGTGATCGGCGGCCTGATCACCCATGTGCAGCGCCCGCCCACCGCCCACGGGGTGTCCTTCGTCAACCTGGAGGACGAGACCGGGATGACCAATGTCATCGTGCCGCTCTGGCTGTGGGAACGCAGCGCGAGAACGGTGACCGACCATGCCGGGCTGCTGGTGCACGGCACCGTCGAGCGCCGCGACGGCGCCCTCAATGTGCTCGCCCACCGGATCACCCCCCTGCGTATCGGAGCCCTGCCCAAGGGCCGTTTCACCCGGTTCGGATAGCGGCGCCAGGACACCGACGGGGCAGCCCCGGACCCCGTCGGACGTCAGCTGGCCCAGGGCGGGGATATGAGCGAACCGTCGGGCAGCGTGGCTGTCAGGCCGACGCTCGTGGTGACCCACATTCCGGCCGGCTCCTCCGTCGGATTGGCGACACCGAGGGTGGCGCCGGCCGGTGCGATCGCCACGTCCCCCGCGCCGAGCAGCCGCGTGTTGCCGTCGATCGTGAGTTCCAGCGAGCCGGACAGGACAAGGAAGACCTCCTCGCGGCTGATCGTGTGCGGCGGCCCGCCGCTCCCGGCCGGCACCTCCCCGCGCCAGGCGCACAACTCCCTGCTGCCGAGCGCCGATGCCGCGTAGGAGACGAAGCGCACCCCGTGCATGTCATGGACAACGGCCTCGTTCGCGGTGATGAAAGGCATGACAACCCCCAAAGAAACAGAGCGGTTCGGACAGGACGGCCGTCCTGTCCGATAGGCAAGGAGCTTGCTCAAGTAATTTGCTCAAGCTGCTTTCCTATATATTCAAGCAGCTTGCCCACTGTGTCAAGCTGCTCCGGTGAAGAATTCCGATGCGATGAGCCTGACCGCCGCACTCCTCAGCGCGACGGGGTCCCTCGTCCAGGACATACACACCGGTGTGGTGGCCCACGGCTACGACGATCTGCGCCCCACGCACGGCTTCGTCTTCTCCCGGATCGCCCCGGCCGGCGCGACCGTCACCGAGATCGCCGCGCATCTCGGAGTCACCCGGCAGGCGGCCAGCCAGCTCGTCGACGAGCTGGAGACCAAGGGGTACGTCGAGCGCCGTCCGCACCCCGACGACGCGCGGGCCCGCCTCGTCCTGCTCACCGACCGCGGGCGGCGCTGCACGCGCGCGGCGGAGGCGTCCGCCGCGGAGGCGGTCAGGCCATGGGTGGAGATGGTGGGCGAGCGCCGGCTGCTCGCGCTGCGCGACGAACTGGTGAAACTGGCCCCGGGCAGCCCGGTCCGCCCCAGCTGGTAGCGGCCCCGACCTGCGATGACAGGCCGGCTCACCACTGTTGTCAGTGCCGGATGGCACGCTGATCCCATGACCACCGACACCACCGGACGGCGATTCTGGGACGCCGCGGCCGACCGATTCGATGACGAGCCCGACCACGGCCTGCGCGACCCGCGGGTCAGTGACGCCTGGGCGATACGGCTGCGGTCCTGGCTGCCCGCCGCGCCGTCCGACGTCCTCGACCTCGGCTGCGGCACCGGCAGCCTCGCGCTGCTCGCGGCGCGGGACGGCCACCGGGTCACCGCCGTCGACCTGTCGGAACAGATGATCGCGCGGGCGCGCGCGAAGCTGGCGGGCACCGGCGCGCAGGCGGTCGTCGGCGACGCGGCCCGGCCGCCGGTCGGCCCCCGCCGCTTCGACGTCGTGCTGGTCCGGCACGTGCTGTGGATGCTGCCGGACCCGGCTGCCGTGCTCCGGCACTGGGCAGGGCTGCTGCGGCCCGGCGGGCGGCTCGTGCTGATCGAGGGCCGCTGGGGCGCCGTCAGCCCGGTCGGCATCACCGCCGACACCCTCGCCGGCCTGGCCGCGGGCCTCGGCGGGTCCACCGTGATCGACCAGCTCGGATCCGACCCGGCGCTGTGGGGCCGCGAGGTCGACGACGAGCGGTACGCGGCCGTGGTCAGGCCCGCCCCGCCGCGGCGGCACACCGAGATCGTCGATGTCCATCTGATCCTGCTGCGCGGCCGGGACGTCCTGCTCGCCCGCCGGGCCGGCACCGGATACGCGGACGGGCTGCTGCACGCGCCGTCGGGGCATTTGGAGGACGGCGAGGACGTCAGAGCCGGGATGATCCGGGAGGCGGGCGAGGAGATCGGCATCGACCTGGCACCGCACGAGGTCGAAGCGGCGGTGGTGCTCCAGCACCGGAGCCCCGGCGGCGCGCCCAGGATCGGCTGGTTCTTCACCGCCCGGCTCGCCCCCGGCGCCGAGCCGGTCAACCGCGAGCCGGACAAATGCTCGCACCTGGGCTGGTATCCGCTGGACGACCTGCCCGACGACATGGTCGCCTACTGCCGCGCGGGCCTGGAGTCCTACCGGGCCGGAGTGCCGTTCCTGACGCACCTGCACGAGAGCGGCGACCCCATCGCGTACGACCCGGCCGGACCGCACCGAGCCGTCCCCCTGGCGGCGCCCGTTGTGCCAGGATCCCCGATATGACGCTGGAGATCACCATCGACGCGGGGTCGGCCGTCGCGCCCTACGAACAGTTGCGCGGTCAGATCGCGGAGGAGGCCCGTGCCGGTCGGCTCCCGGTCGGCTACAAGCTGCCCACCGTCCGCGGCCTCGCCGAACAGTCGGGGCTCGCGGCCAACACCGTCGCCAAGGCCTACCGGGCACTTGAGGGGGACGGCGTGATCGAGACGCGCGGCCGGCACGGCACCTACGTGGCCGCCGCCGACGCCCGCGCCCGCGAGGTGGCCGCGGCCGCCACGGCGTACGTCGAGCGCAGCCGCCGCCTCGGCCTGGACCGCGAGGCGGCCCGCGCCGCAGTGGAGGAGGCGCTGCGCGCCGCGTACGGAAACTGAGGCATGCCTCTGACCGGGCCGACAAGGGAGCGCGAGGGTCCTCGGCCCGTTGGACGCCGATGACGCGGCCGTCCTCACCGCGGGGACCGGCGGACTGGATCGACGGCGACGAGCCGGCCGCCCGGGACCGGGCGTCCGCGGCGGTGGCCGTCGGTGGTGGTCGTCCGCCTGGAGCAGGGCGATCCCGCTCGCGGCCTGCACCAGGCTGTCGAAGCCCCGGCGGTCCGCCCACGGCCCGTCGAAGCCCCAGGTGGACAACTGCGCCACGATCAGACCGGGGTGACGGTCGAGCAGTGCCCGCGCGGACAGCCCGTACCGGTCGAGGGAGCCGGGCCGGTAGCCGGTCACGACCACATCGGCGCCGGACAGCAACTCCTCGAAGGTCCGCCGGCCGGCCCGGTCCGCCAGGTCCAGCGCGGCGGAGCACTTGCCGAAACCGGTGTCGGCCTGCGCGTCCCACAGCTCCGGCAGCCAGGGGGAGTCGATCCGCAGCACCTGCGCGCCGAGCAGGCCGAGCGTACGGGTCGCGACCGGCCCGGCGATCACCCGTGTCAGGTCGAGCACCCGCACCCCCTCGGCCGGCAGCCCGCCCGGCGGACCGCAGCGCACCCGGTCGGGCAGCGCGGGCGGCCCGCCGAGCACCGCCCACACCCGGCGTGTCGCGCGGTCGCATTCCGCCGCGTGCGTCCCCTCGGCCGTCATGCCGGAATCACATCGGTCCGGCCGCCCTGCCGGTGGGACCGGGCGCAGGCCGCCGCGTCACAGATACAGGCCGTCCGCGGCCTGCGCCGGGACCGGCAGCGCGGAGGTCGTACCGCGGCGCAGGGCGTACAGCTCGGCCAGCGTCGCTCCGTCGCGGCCGATGCCCTCCGAGGTGCCCAGCCAGTTCACCGCCTCGTCGCGGTTGAGCGGGCCGACCTCGATCCTGGCCAGGCAGCGGCCCGGGCGGACCACCGCGGGGTGCAGGCGTTCCAGGTCCTCGTTGGTGGTGATGCCGACCAGCACGTTGCGGCCCTGGCCGAGCAGGCCGTCGGTGAGATTCAGCAGCCGGGACAGGGCCTGGCCGGTCTGGTGCTTGGCCTGGCCGCGGATCAGCTCGTCGCAGTCCTCCAGCAGCAGCAGCCGCCAGCGCCCGCCGGCCGTGCCGTCGTCCTCGCCGATCGCTATGTCCATCAGATAACCGACGTCGTTGAACAGCCGCTCGGGGTCCAGGACGCAGTCGACCTGGCACCAGTCGCGCCACGACCGAGCCAGCGTACGCAGCGCCGACGTCTTGCCGGTGCCGGGCGGGCCGTGGAGCAGCAGCAGCCGCCCGGTGACGTCGTCCACGCTGAGCTTCATCAGGCCGTCCATCGCCTCGGCGACCTGCGCGGTGTAATTGCCGCGCAGCTCCTCCCAGGTGGCGGCGGAGATCTGCCGGGTGGTGCGGTGCGGCCCGCGGCGCGGCGAGACGTACCAGAAGCCCATGGTGACGCTTTCCGGCTCCGGCTCCGGCTCGTCCTCCGCGTCGTCCACGGCCGACTTGAGCACCTGCTCGGCGAGCTCGTCGGTGACGGCCGCCACCGTGACGTCGGCGCCGCGATTCCAGCGCGAGATCAGGATCGTCCAGCCGTCGCCTTCGGCGAGGGTGGCGCTGCGGTCCTTGTCGCGGGCCTGCCGCAGGACCGCGGCCTCCGGCGGCAGCAGAGTGAGCCCGGACTTGACGGTGTCCAGCGAGGCGCCCCTGGCGAACGGGTGCTCGCCCGAGGTGAATCGGCCGAGGAAGAGCGCGTCGACCACATCGGACGGCGAGTCGCTGTCGTCCAGCCGCAGATGGATGGGAAGGGCGCGGTGCGGGGCGGCCGGCTCGGCGGCGCGGCCCGTTCCTGTTCCTGGTCCGTTGGTGGGCGGCACTTGCCTCCTCGGGTCACGGGGTGTCGCGGACATGTGCCCATGATCCGGCACCCGCGCCCATTTGGCCCAGTCTTTTTCCACCCGGCTGCGGCGCACCCTCTCGCGGCCGACACATCCTGTCACCGGCGACCGCAGAACAGGAGTACGGTTCCTGCCACTGTTCGACTGCGAAGGCCCTTACGTGTCAACACCCTTGAAACGAAGGTGAATCGGGCATCCGTACCGAACAGGGGATGCGCACGTGACGCGGCGGGACGATAGGGTTAACCTGCCCAGGCAGGGTGCCCTCGTCAGGGTGGGGAGAGTCATGGAACAGATAGCGATGCACGGCAGGCCAAGAGTGCCTGCCATCAGTGCGGGAACGGGTGCGTCCAGTGCGCGTCTAGACCGGCACCTGGCGATACTCGCCGGGCCGGCCCTGCCGCAGCGCGACGCCGAGGAGGCAACCGTGCTGATGCGGGAGCTGACCTCGCGCAACACCGCTCACACCACGGCGAATCGCGGTGCCAGGGTCTCGCTCTTCGCTCCGCTCCGACGGCTGCGCAGGTCGCTCTTCGGCAATCGCCACTGAGCTTCCGGGTCTCCGCCGTTCGCGCCGCTCTCCCGTGGTAATTCGGTGCGCCTCCGTCCCCGCCGCTTCCTGCCGTCGTGCCCGCCTCTCCCCGCCGGCCGACCCCCGCGGTTGTGGACTCCCGTGCCCCGGATGTCCTCACACCAGTGCGAACTGCCCGTCAGGCCCCTCTTCGCGGTGGCCGAGTACGGACGCCGGCCTGCGCCTGGCCGCAGGCACCGGCAGGACGCCGGCGTCACGCATCCGCGTCGCCGTGAGCGTACGGCCGGGCCGCGCCGACAACGCGCGGGCCAGCGTGTCCCGTTCGGCGTCCAGCTCGGCGAGCAGGGTCAGGACGCTGACTACTTCCAGCAGGTCGGAGGTGCAGGACCGGGTCCAGGCCGGCGGGCGCAGCGCTTCGAGCGAACCCGGTGCGCCCGGCGCCGTACGCCGCTCCCACCACGCGTCGAGCACCCGCACCCCGCCGGCCGTACGGTCCCAGGCGGCGGGGGACACCGGGGAGATCCGGCCCGCCCCGATCCGCAGCTCCCGCCCGTCCGGGTCGTACTCCAGCTCCTCCTGATGCGGCGCCGCGGGCAGCGGCGCCCGGACGTACGGGCGGCTGCCGCCGGGCAGCCGCGGCCCGGCCGGGTCGGGGGCGGGGGGCGGGGGGGGCCGCGGCGGGGGGCGGGGGGGGGGGCCCGCCCCGGTTTTTTATAAAAAAAA
>NZ_JAJSYW010000042.1:9872-37300 GCF_036815005.1 Streptomyces sp. IBSBF 2435
GCCTGTGGGGGGTTTTTTTTCGCCGCGGGGGGGGGGGGGGGCGGGGGCCCCCCGCCCCCCCCCGGCCCGGCCGGGTCGCGCCCGGCGGCCGGGTCCGCCAGCCGGGCGCCGCGGGTGTGCAGCCACAGCAGCCGGCCGCCCAGCGCCAGACCGGTTCGCCAGTCGCCGGGGCCGGTGGGGAAGGGCACTTCGCAGCCGCCGGGCGCGGGCCTTGCCGCGGCAGCGATCCAGGCCAGTACGTCCTCCGCCGTGACGTCGGCCGCCAGTTGCTCCGACAGCAGGCCGACCAGACCGGGGGCGAGGTTGGGGTCAAGCCCGCCCGGCTGCCGGAACAGCGGGCGAATTCGCCCCGGGCGGCCCGCGGGGGAGCGGCCGTCGGGCAGCAGGGCGGAGAAGGCCACGGCCGGCTCGCGTGCTTCCGGCAGATACGCCCGCTCGACCGCGAAGATCTGCCGGTCGTCCAGGACCCGCCACAACTCCGGCCGGGCCGCGTCGATCAGCCGGTGATCGGGTATCAGCCACTGCCGGTCGTGGGCGCCGTGCTGGATCATGACCGGCTCGGGGCAGCGTCCGTCCTCCCCGGCCAGCGCAGTCGTCGGGGTGCGGTGGCCGGGCAGTTGGGCGACCCGGCTGTGCAGGCCGCGCGCCCGGGTGGGGCGCAGCAGCGCGGCACGCTCCGCCTCGCCCCGCGCCGCCGCGAACAGCGCCCAGCGGTCCCGCAACGTGGCCGGGTCCGGCGCCATGGGCCAGCCGCGGCCGATCCGCAGCGGGCGCACGGACCACGGCATCACGTCGTGCAGCAGGGGCGCGTCGTCGTCGCTCACTGCATGCATGCTACCGACGGGACTCAGCGTGCCTCCATCGTCACGGTGAAGGAGAAGCGATCGCCCCGGTAGTGGATCCGCACCACGTCCACCGCCTGCCCCGCCTCGTTGTAGGTGACTCCGGTGTAGTGCAGGATCGGACTCAGCAGCGGCACCTGGAGCAGCCGGGCGGTCTCCGGGTCGGCCAGCCGTGCCTCCACGGTGTCGGTGATCCTGCTGATCCGCACCCCCAGCACATCCCGCAGTACCTTGGTCATCGGCCAGCGCTCCAGCTCGGCCAGGCCGATCCTGGCGGCCAGTTCCGGCCGGACGAAATTCTCCGCCCAGTTGGTGGGTTCGCCCGTCTCGTCGCAGCGCAGCCGCCGGTAGGCGACCGCCTCGTCCAGGCCGGGGAAGTGCTCGCCCACCTCCGGCGGCAGCGGCGCGGGGCCGTGCTGGAACACCGCGGTGCGCCCGCCGGACTGCTGGGCCACGATCGCGTCGACCGAGCCGAGCAGCTTGACCGGTGCGCCGCGCAGCGCCGCCGGCTCTATGAAGGTGCCGCGCCTGCGGTGCCGGGAGATCAGACCCTCTTCCTCCAGTTCCTTGAGCGCCTGACGCATGGTGAGCACGCTCACGCCGTAGTGCCCGGCGAGGTTGTCCTCGGTCGGCAGCCGCAGCGGGTCGTCCGGGCGGCGGCCCAGTATCGAGGCGCGCAGCGACTGGGAGACCTGATACCACAGCGGCAGTTTGCGGTTCAGCACCAGGGAGTCGGGGGCGAAGGAGGTCACGGCCGGAAGTTTCTCGCGAGCCCCTCCCACACCGTGTCGTAGTCCTGCTGACGGTGGCCCCCGGCCAGCGCGAATTCGGTGGGCACGACCGGCCAGCGGGTCTCGAACATGAACGCCAGCCCGTCGTCGACCCGTTGCGGTATCAGCTCCGCGGTGCTGGCCCGGTCGAAGGTGGCCCGGTCGGGGCCGTGGGCCGACATCATGTTGTGCAGCGAGGCACCGCCCGGTACGAAGCCCTCGGCCTTGGCGTCGTAGGCGCCTTCGACCAGGCCCATGAACTCCGACATCACATTGCGGTGGAAGTACGGCGGCCGGAAGGTGTCCTCGCCGACCAGCCAGCGGGGTGCGAACACCACGAAGTCCGCGCCGGCGAGCCCCGGGGTGTCGGACGGCGAGGTCAGCACGGTGAAGATCGACGGGTCGGGGTGGTCGTAGCTGATCGAGCCCAGCACATTGAAGCGGCGCAGATCGTACAGATACGGCACATGGCTGCCGTGCCAGGCGACCACGTCGAGCGGCGAGTGGTCGTAGCGGGCCGACCACAGGTTGCCGCCGAATTTGTTGACGACGTCGGTCTCCTCGTCCCCGTCCTCGTAGGCGGCGACCGGGGCCAGGAAATCCCGGGCGTTCGCCAGCCCGTTGGCACCGATCGGACCCAGCTCCGGCAGCTGGAAGGGCCTGCCGTAGTTCTCGCAGACATAGCCGCGGGCGGTGCCGTCCGGCAGGTCGACCCGGAAGCGGACACCGCGCGGGATCAAGGCGACATGGCCCGGCTCGGCACGCAGCAGCCCCAACTCGGTGCGCAGCAGCAGCGCGCCCCGCTGCGGCACGATCAGGAACTCCCCGTCGGAGGAGGAGAACACCCGCTTGTGCATCGAGCGGTTGGCGGCGTACCAGTGGATGCCGATGCCCTCACGGCGCAGCACATCGCCATTGCCGCCGGCGGTGACCAGGCCCTGCACGAAGTCGGTCGGCTCATCGGGCAGTGGCAGCGGCCCCCAGCGCAGCCGGTTGGGATCGGGTTCCACGTCCTGGAAGGGGCCGCTGCGCAGCAATCCGTTCGGCACCCGGTGGAAAGGGGGGTGTGCGGCGGACGGGCGGATCCGGTAGAGCCAGCTGCGCCGGTTGTGCGCGCGCGGTTCTGTGAAGGCGGTGCCGCTCAGTTGCTCGGCGTACAGCCCGAAGGACGCGCGCTGCGGCGCGTTGCGTCCGACCGGGAGCGCGCCGGGCACGGCCTCGCTGCTGTGCTCGTTCCCGAACCCGGATGAATAGTCGAGATCCCTGCCGTCCTGGCTGGTGTCCATGGTGCGCTCCCCGCGTTGTCGTCCTGATTCCTATGCTGAACCATAGGAATCAGGACGGCAACCCCCACCTCAAGCCTGTGGACAACTCTCGGACACGGCCGCGATCTCCCTGCTCAGCGCCCGTATCGTCGTCGCGGCGATCACCGCGTGCCCGCGGGCCGTAACGTGCACGAGGTCGGCGCTGCAGAGGTCGCGGTCACCGACCGCGGGGTGGTCGTACATCTCGACCAGCGCCGCCCCGTGGCGCTCCGCGGCCTTCCGGACGATGCCGTTGAGCAGCGCGACGCCCTCCTCCAGCGCCCCGCCGCGCAGTTCGGGCACCGCGGCGGCCACATTCGCCAGCGCGAAGGCGACAAGGGTGGTGCCGGGGGCGGCGAGCCGGCCGAAGAGCAGATCCATCTCGCGGGCGACGACGCCAGGGGAGAAGACGGGCAGCAGCAGGTCGTTGCCCCCGCAGACCACCGCGACCAGGTCGGGGCGAAGGCGGCGGCGCGCTCCGCCTGCCCCGCGCGCACCCGGGCGGTGGTCAGGCCGCGCAGGCCGAGATTCGTGCAGAACGCGTCGGGAGCGACGGCCCGCAGCGCCTCCGCGGTCCTGTCCGCCCAGGACGCGGTGCGGTAGCCGCACTGCGGATCGCCCAGCCCCTCGGCCAGGCTGTCGCCCACCACCGCGAAGCGCCGCCACGGCGGGCCGCGCATGACTTCCCCCCCTCGCCGTAGCCCAGACAGTGCGGGTCGGCGGCCTCCGCGGGATAGGCGGCCGCCCGGTCGGCGGCAGCGGGGTGCGGGCCTGCGCCCGGTTCGCGGACCATCTCAGGACTCCTTCGCCGCGGTACGGGACATGGCGAGGCCCACCAGGGCGGCGACGGCGGCCAGCGCGCCGCAGATCAGGAACACGTCGCGATACGCCTGCGGTCCGCCGATCCCGTGCGCTGCTATCACCGACGCGGTGGCCGCGACTCCCAGGGAGCCGCCCAACTGCCGGGCCGTGGTCGTCATGCCGGCCCCGGAGGCGAACTGCTGCGGTGGCAGCGACCTGGCGGCCGCGGTGGACAGCGCTGTCAGGGCGGCGCCGAATGCCGCGCCGCCGATCAGGCCCAACGGCAGCCACAGCGTCAGAAAACGGGTGTCCGTACCCAGGCTGAGATAGGCCCACACGCTCACCGCGGCGAAGGCGGCCATGGACGCCCCGACCACGGCGGGCAGTTGGTGCGGCTTGGCCAGCTTGCCCACCGCGACCGCGGCGACGGCCGAGGTCAGCGCGCCGGGGGTGACGGCGAAACCGGCTTTGAGCACCGAGTAGTGCCAGACGGCGGTCAGGAACAGCGGGCTGCTGAGCAGCCACCCGAAGAGCGACGCCCCGGTGAAGGCGGCGGCGGCCGAGGCGACCGCGAAGGTGCGGTTGCGGAAGAGGGCGGTCTCGACGGCGGGCGCCCCATGGCGTGCGGAACGCACCAGTGCGACGGCGATCAGGGCTGCTCCGACCGCCACGCATGCCACCGTGGCCGCCTCGGCCCAGCTCCAGTCGCTGCCTTTGGTGAGTCCCAGCACCAGCAGGGCGATGCCTGCCGTGACCGCGACCGTGCCCAAGGGATCGGGCAGCCGCCGCCGGGCCCCGGTGCGCTCGGGCAGGCCGCGTATCCCGGCGAGCACCAGGGCGGCGCCGGCCGGCACATTGATCAGGAAGACGGCCCGCCAGCCGAAGGCGTCGACCAGCACGCCGCCGAGCGCGGGCCCGGCGGCGGTGGCCATCGAGCCGGCCGCTCCCCAGGCGCCTATTGCCGCGGGGAGGCGCTGCGGCGGGGTCGTGGCGAGCAGCAGGCCGAGCGCGGCCGGGATCATCCCCGCCGCGGTCGCGCCCTGCAGCGCGCGGGCGGTGATCAGCCACGGCAGATTCGGCGCGCACGCGCACAGCGCGGAGGTGACGGTGAAGCCGGCGAGCGAGGTCAGGAAGAGCTTCTTGCGGCCGAAGGCGTCGGCGATCCGGCCGGCGGGGGTCAGCAGCGCGGCGAAGAGCACCGCGTAGCTGCTGACCACCCACGACAGGTCGGAGACGCGGTCGGCGGGGAAGCTCTCGGCCAGGTCGGGAAAGGCGACGTTGACGACGGTGGTGTCGAGGAAGGCGATGAAGGTCGCCCCCGCGCTGAGCAGCAGGACGACACCTGTTCGGGCGGCGGTGCCGCGCGGGGACGGCGGCTCCGCCGCGGGTGGCGCGGCGGAGGCGGAAGCGGGTGAGGACATGGCAGTCCTTGCCTTGGCGAAGATACATACTGGCGGTATGAAACATACATACCGAAGGTATGTGAGTGTCAAGTGTCGGCTTTGGCTAGGGTGGGGAGCGGCGGGGAGCGAATGGGCGAGAACGGGGGCAGCGCGGCGCCGGTACGGGCGCCGCCGGCCGGCCGGACAGGAGGGTGGCCGTGGCGACAGCGCATACGGCGACGGACAGCGGCGGGCGGCAAGCGCGCGTACGCCCGACGCAGCGGGAGCGCTCGGACGCGACCGTCGAGGACCTGCTAGCCGCCGCGCGGGCGCTCTTCGCGACGGTCGGATACGCCGCCACCTCGCTCGACGCCGTCTGCGAGCGGGCCGGCGTCACCAAGGGCGCGCTCTACCACCACTTCGCCGGCAAGAAGCAGCTCTTCAGCGCCGTCTACACCCGGGAGCAGGAACGCCTCGCCACCCGGATCTCGACCGCGTACCGCGCGGTCGCCGACGATCCGTGGGAAGCGGTCTTCGAGGGCAGCCGGGCCTACCTGGAGGCCTCGCTCGACCCCGAAGTGCAGCGGATCACGCTCTTCGACGCGCCCGGTGCGCTCGGCTGGGAGGCGATGCGGGACCTCGGCGTCAACTGCCGCGAGCTGACCGAGAAGGGCATCGCCCGGGCGATCAGGAAAGGCGCCATCCCCGAGCGCCCCGCCGCCCCGCTGACCTCGATGCTCTACGGCGGCCTCAGCGAGAGCGCCATGGCGATCGTCCGGGCCGCCGACCCGCAGGCGGCGCTCCTGGAGGCGCTCACCGACCTGCGGAAGCTCTTCGACGCGCTCGCCGCCGGGAGCTGACCGCGAATGACGGGCGCCGGGAGCGTGCCGGGCACCGACGGCGGACTGCTGCGCCGTGCGCCCGTGCAGCGGCGCAGCACCGAACGGCTCGAGCGGATCCTCGACGCCTGCGCGCAACTGCTGGACGAGGCCGGCTACGAACGGCTCAGCACCAGGGCGGTCGCCGCCCGGGCCGGAGTGCCGATCGGCTCGGTCTACCGCTTCTTCGCCGACAAGCGCGCGATGGCCGACGCGCTCGCGCACCGCAATCTGGACGACTTCCTCGACAGGACCACTGCGCGGCTGGCGGAGCCCGGCACCGGCGGCGGCTGGCGTACCGCCGTCGAGGTGCTGGTCGACGAATACACCGCGATGAAGCGCACCGCCCCCGGCTTCGCCCTGCTGGACTTCGGAGTGCCGGGCGAGACCAACCACGACCTCGCCGAGCGGCTGCCCGCGCTGCTCGGCGACCGGCTCACCACCGACCCGGCGGACCCCCGGCTGCGGCTGGCGCTGGTGGTCGCCGTCGAAGCCGCCGACGCCGCGCTCCAACTGGCCTTCCGCGCCGACCCGGAGGGCGACCCGCGGGTCGTCGCCGAGACCAAGCAACTGGTGCTGGCCTATCTGGCGACGGTGCTCGGCTGACCGGCGCCGGGCGCCGCGTCCCAGGCGTCGCCCGGTGACGTATCGCCGGTCCCGCCGGAGCTGCCCGGCGCGCCCGTCCCGCCGCGGGAGAACGCCGCCGGCACGTCGGCCCGCAGTGCCGGGATCGTTGTCCGTACCGGCGGGTAGTGTCGTTGTCAGTACCGATCGGTAGTGTCGAAGACGAACGCGCGCCAGTGCCGTCGCCGTCCAGGGGAGTCACCGATGACCCGTACCGCTCTGCGCATCTGCCCACTGTGCGAGGCCACCTGCGGCCTTGTCCTGACCATCGATCAGGGGCGCGTCACGCACGCCCGCGGCGACCACGACGACGTCTTCAGCGCAGGCTTCGTCTGCCCGAAAGGCGCCTCCTTCGGCGCTCTCGACGCCGACCCCGACCGGCTCACCCGGCCGCTGGTGCGCAAGGACGGCCGACTCGCCGAGGCCACCTGGGCCGAGGCGTTCGAGGCCGTCGCGGCTGGCATCGGCGCGGTCAGCGGTACGTACGGCGGCGGGGCGGTCGGCGTCGTCCTCGGCAATCCCAACGTCCATACGGTGGCCGGTGGGCTCTACCCGGCGCAGCTGGCCGGGGCGCTGGGCACCCGCAGCGTCTTCACCGCCAGCACCGTGGACCAGATGCCCAAGCATGTCAGCTGCGGCTATCTCTTCGGCGACCCCAACGCGATCCCGGTACCCGACCTGGACCGTACCGACCACCTGGTGCTGATCGGCGCCAACCCGCTGGTCTCCAACGGCAGTCTGGCCACGGCGGCCGACTTCCCCGGCAAGCTCAGGGCACTGCGGCGGCGCGGCGGACGGCTGATCGTGATCGACCCCAACCGCACCAGGACGGCCAAGGCTGCCGACCGCCATCTGGTGCCCCGGCCCGGCACGGACGCGGCGCTGCTCTTCGCCATGGTGCAGGTGCTGTTCGCCGAAGGGCTCACCGACCCGGGCGGCCTTGCCCCGCACCTCAGCGGTCTGGACGAGGTCCGCGCCCTTGCGGCGGACTTCACCCCCGAGTCCGTCGCCGCGTATTGCGACGTCCCCGCCGAGGACATCCGCACCCTCGCCCGGGAGCTGGCCGCCGCCGAGCGGGCGGCGGTGTACGGGCGGCTCGGCACTTCGGCCGTCGAATTCGGCACCCTGGCGAGCTGGCTGGTGGACGTGCTCAACGCGCTGACCGGGAATCTG
The DNA here is from genome assembly GCF_036815005.1 of Streptomyces sp. IBSBF 2435. Lineage (NCBI taxonomy): Bacteria > Bacillati > Actinomycetota > Actinomycetes > Kitasatosporales > Streptomycetaceae > Streptomyces > Streptomyces sp. IBSBF 2435. The sequence continues at coordinate 17,647 of NZ_JAJSYW010000042.1, forward strand.
GACCGGCCGGGCGGCGCGATGTTCCCGCTCGCGGCCACTGCCAGGGCGCCCCGGCCGCCCCGCCCCGGGAAGGGCTTCAGCACCGGGCGCTGGCACAGCCGGGTGTCCGGCCACCCCGAGGTCAAGGGCGAACTGCCCATCGCGGCCCTCGCCGAGGAGGTCGACACACCGGGGGAGGGCCGGCTGCGCGCGCTGGTCGTGGTGGCCGCGAATCCGGTGCTCTCCGCGCCTGACGGCCTGCGCCTGGACCGCGCCCTGGACGGGCTCGACTTCATGGTCAGCGTCGATCCGTATCTCAACGAGACGTCACGGCACGCCCATGTCGTCCTGCCGCCGCCCCCGCCGGCACAGAGCGCGCACTACGACTTCGCGTTCAACACCCTCGCGGTGCGCAACAACGTCCGCTACAGCCCGCCCGCCGTGCCGCTCGCCGACGGCGCCCTGGACGAGCCGCAGATCCTGGCACGGCTGATCCTCGCCGTCCTCGGCCAGGGCGGGCCCGACGCCGACCCCGCGCTGGTGGACGGCCAGGACATCACGCGCAGGCTCTCCTCGGCGACCGCCGACCCGCACTCCCCGGTGTACGGCAGGGACACCGCGGAAGTGGCCGCGCTGCTCGGCGGGCGCACCGGCTATGAGCGGCGGCTCGACCTGATGCTGCGGCTCGGCCCCTACGGCGACGGCTTCGGCGCGGAGCCGGAAGGCCTCACTCTGGCCAGGCTCCTCGACCACCCGCACGGCATCGACCTGGGGCCGCTCGGCTCCCGGCTGCCGCAGGTGCTGCGCACCGCCTCCGGCACCGTCGAGCTGGCCGCGGCGCCCGTCGCCGCCGATGTGCCGCGGCTGCGGGCGGCGGTGGCCCGCGGCGCCGACGGGCGGTCGCTGGTCCTGATCGGGCGCCGTCACCTGCGGTCCAACAACAGCTGGCTGCACAATGTGCCGACTCTGACCGGTGGCAGCAACCGGTGCACCGCCCAGCTGCATCCGGAGGACGCCGCCCGGCTCGGGCTGGAGGACGGCGCGCTCGCCCGGATCAAGGGCGACGGCGGCGAGATCACCGCACCGGTGGAGATCACCGACACGCTGCGCCGCGGTGTGGTGTGCCTGCCGCACGGCTGGGGCCACGACCGCGGCGGCACCCGGCTGACCGCCGCCTCCCGCGACCCCGGGGCCAATGTCAACCAGCTGCTGGACGGCAGCCGTCTCGACCCGCTCTCCGGCACCGCGGTGCTCAACGGTTTCCCGATACAGGTGGAGGCGGCCGGCCGACGCCGCCCGCACAAGGATCCGCCGGAGGTCGTCGGCTGACCGCGGCCCGCGCAAGCGCCCGCGGGTGACCGATGGCACGGGACAGGCCCTGGCACCATAAAACTATCGGCGCTAGTTTGGGTGTCGGACGCAGCGGCGACTCGGAAGGCGGCAGGTGGACGGCATGGCTGACGGCGGCGGCGGCACGGACAGGGCGGACGGCACGGGCTCGGCGGGCGGTGCGGCACGGGTCCACCGCGGGCAGGATGCGGTGTTCATCGGCGGCGCATGGCGCGCCGCGGCCGGCGGCGGCACGATCGACGTGGTCGATCCGGCCACCGAGCAGGTCATCGGCCGGGTGGCGGCCGGCACCGCCCCGGACGTGGACGCCGCCGTGCGGGCGGCCCGCGAGGCGCTGCCCGGCTGGGCGGCGACCCCGCCCGCCGAGCGGGCCGCGGTCCTCGGGGCGGCCCGCGACCTGCTCGCCGCCCGCAGGGAGGAGATCGCCGCCACCGTGTCGGCGGAATTGGGCGCACCGATGGCCTTCGCCGCCGCCGTGCACGCCGACCTGCCCACTGCTGTGATGGCCTCCTACGCGGACATGGCCGCCGCTCACCCCTTCGAGGAACAGGTCGGCAATTCACGGGTGTTCCAGGAGCCGGTCGGTGTGGTGGGCGCGATCACGCCGTGGAATTACCCGCTGCACCAGATCGTCGCCAAGGTCGCCCCCGCGCTCGCCGCCGGCTGCACTGTGGTGCTCAAGCCCGCCGAGGACACTCCGCTGGTGGCCCAGCTCTTCGCCGGCATCCTGGCCGGGGCGGGGCTGCCCGCGGGAGTCTTCAACCTGGTCACGGGGCTCGGCCCGGTCGCGGGCCAGGCGCTGGTCGAACACCCGGGCGTGGACCTGGTGTCGTTCACCGGCTCCACCGCGGTCGGCCGGCAGATCGGAGCGACGGCCGCCGCCGCGGTCAAGCGCGTCGCCCTCGAACTGGGCGGCAAGTCGGCCAATGTGATCCTGCCGGGCGCCGACCTGGCCCGCGCGGTCAACGTCGGCCTCGCCAACGTCTTCGCCAATTCCGGCCAGACATGCAGTGCCTGGACCCGGATGCTGGTCGACTCCGCCCGCTACGACGAAGCCGTCGCCATTGCCGCGGCATCCACCGCGAAATACGTGCCGGGCGACCGGCTCGGCCCGGTCGTCAACGCCAAGCAGCGCGACCGGGTGCGCGGCTACATCAAGCGCGGACTGGACGAGGGCGCCAGGATCGTGGCCGGCGGCCCCGACGCCCCCGAAGGCCTGGACACCGGCTACTACGTCCGGCCCACCGTCTTCGCCGACGTCGAGCCCGGTATGGCGATCGCCCAGGAGGAGATCTTCGGCCCGGTCGTCGTCCTGATCCGCTACGAGGACGAGGAGGACGCGCTGCGCATCGCCAACGGCACGGTCTACGGCCTCGCGGGTGCGGTCTGGGGCGCAGACGAGGAGACCGCCGTCGCCTTCGCCCGCCGGATGGACACCGGCCAGGTGGACATCAACGGCGGCCGGTTCAACCCGGTGGCGCCCTTCGGCGGTTACAAGCAGTCCGGGGTCGGCCGCGAACTGGGCGCGCACGGCCTCGCCGAATACCTCCAGACGAAGTCGCTGCAGTTCTGACACCACCTGGCCGCGCCTGCCGGCGTCCGCTACCGCCGGACGGGTGACAAGCCGACAAAGCGTCACACCGACACATTGCCGAACCGATCAGGAGACCCCGTGGTCCGCGCAGCCGTCCTGCCAGCCGTCAACGCACCGCTGGTCGTCACCGAGATCGATCTGCCGGACCCGGGCCCCGGCCAGGTGCGGGTACGGCTCGCCGCAGCCGGCGTCTGCCACTCCGACCTCTCGCTGTCCAACGGCACCCTGCGCCAGCCGGTCCCCGCCGTGCTCGGCCATGAGGGCGCGGGGACGGTCGTCGCGGTCGGCGACGGCGTCGAGCATGTGGCACCCGGCGACAAGGTGGTGCTCAACTGGGCGCCCGCCTGCGGAAACTGCCACTTCTGCGGGCTCGGCGAGGTCTGGCTGTGCGCCCATTCCGCCACCGCTGCCGCAACGCCGTACGCCACCCTCGCCGCCGACGGCAGCCCGCTCCACCCGGGCCTGGGCACCGCCGTCTTCGCTGAGGAGACCGTCGTCGCCGCCCGCGCCGTCCTCCCGCTGCCCGACGGAGTGCCGCTGACCGACGCGGCCCTGCTCGGCTGCGCGGTCCTCACCGGCTACGGAGCCGTGCACCATGCCGCGGCCGTACGCGCCGGGGAATCCGTCGCCGTGTACGGCGTCGGCGGCGTAGGGCTCGCGGTGCTGCAGTCGGCGCGGATCGCAGGCGCGGACCGGATCGTCGCCGTCGATGTCGCCCCGGGCAAGGAGGAGTTGGCCATGGCCGCGGGCGCCACCGACTTCGTCGTCGCGGGCGAGGACACGGCCAAGCAGATCCGCGGGCTGACCGGCGGATACGGCGCCGACGTCGCCATCGAGTGCGTGGGCCGCGCCGACACCGTCCGCACCGCCTGGTCGTCCACCCGGCGCGGCGGGCGCACGACGGTGGTCGGCATCGGCGGCCAGGACCAGAAAGTCACTTTCACCGCGCTGGAACTCTTCTACTTCGCCCGGACGTTGTCAGGGTGCGTGTACGGCAACTGCGACCCGGCGAAGGATCTCCCCGTCCTCGCCGGGCACGCACGCGAGGGCCGTCTCGACCTGTCCGGCATGGTCACCGAGCACATCGGCCTCGACGGCATCCCGGCCGCGTTCGAGGCGATGACCGCGGGCCGCGGCGGAAGAGCGCTGGTCGTCTTCTGACCGCTCACCCGCCTGCCCGGGCCGTACGGATCGAGCGCTCAGCCGCTTCCGAGCGCCCATCCGACGCCAGGCCAACGCGTGCCCGCCCGGATCGGGAGCGCTCAGCCCCGCCACACGCCCCGCGGCGTCCCGCCGGACGCTACGCCGCCGCCCCGGCCATCATCGCCAGCCACGTCCCGTGCGCCCCGCCGAACGGCCCGCGGGCGGACGCCACCGCGTCCATCAGCCAGTCGGCCGACTCCTGGGCCGCGGCGACGATATCGGCCGGGTAGCCGTAACGCACCCGGTGCTCGGCGAATTCGTCCTCGTCCACCAGGATCGGCCCCGGCGCGTCGCGCTTGCGCAGCACATCGAGGTCGAGGTCGATCATGGTGACCTCGTCGGGCGACGGCCAGCGCGGCGGGGTGGTGATGTCGCAATAGACCTCGGTGCTGCGCGGCGCCGCGTTGAAGGTCGCCGTCCACCACGCCTCGTGCGGGAAGAGCAGCACATGGGCCTCGGGGATGGGCACCTCGGGATTGTGGCCCTTGCGCATCACGCTGTTGGCGGGAAGTCCCAGCCATATCCCGTGCTCGTCCTCGCCGAGCCGGTGCATCCGCAGATTCCAGTGCAGAGTTCCGTCGTATTTGCGGTAGTTGACCTGGACGAGCCGCTGCGTGCCCGCCGGTGCTGAATCCGGTGTCGACATGACGCCATCCTGTCAGCCGCCGCCCGGCCGGCCGCTCCCGCCCGCACCCGTACCACGCGGCCCGTCCGAGCCCGCGCCGCCCGATCCGCCCGCTCCTGTAGCGACCGGCCCGCCCGCGTCCGTGTCGTGCGCTCCTTCCGTGCCTGTCCCCCCGCCGCCGGCGGACCCGTCCGCGTACTGGAGCGCCAGCCCGTCGAGCAGTGCCCGCAGGCCGGTCTCGAAGGCGCCCTCGTCGACCCGTTCCCGGTGCCTGGCCAGCAGATGGGCCTGCCCCAGATGGGGGTAGTCGGCGGGGTCGTAGGCGTCCGCGTCGCCCACGAAGCCGCCCGCGAAGGAGCCGAGTGCCGACCCGGTGACGAAATACCGCATCAGGGCGCCGATCCGGGTGGCCTGGGCCGGCGCCCAGCCCGCCTCCACCATGCCGCCGAAAACGGCGTCGGCCATCCGCAGCCCCGCCGGGCGCAGGCCGGGTCCTGTGGCGAGGAAGGGGACGATGTTCGGGTGCGCGGTGAGGGCGGCGCGATAGGAGCGGCCCCAGTCGAGCAGCGCCTGGCGCCAGTCCCGGCCGCCGCGGAACATCGACAGGTCGACCTGGTCGATCACCGTGTCGGCGACCGCGTCGAGTATCGCCTCCTTGGTGGCGAAGTGGTTGTAGAGCGAGGGTCCGCTGACCCCCAGTCCCGCCGCCAGCCGCCGGGTGGACAGCGCCGCCAGACCCTCGGTGTCGATGAGTGCGAGCGCCGCCGTCACGATGCGGTCGCGGCTGAGCAGGGGCTTGCGGGGGCGGGCCATGCGGCACATAGTAGAGGCTGCGAAGCAAAAACTAGCGGTGGTAGTTTCGGCGATCGCGGCGGCTCCCGGTGCGACGGGCGGCGCCGCGGACCGGTGTGACCGAGGCGGAGGGAACGGAGGGGAGCGCGGATATGGCAGTGAGTTTCGAGCTGTCCGCGGAGCAGTCCGACATCAAGGCCCTGGCCAGGGACTTCACCGACCGCGAGGTCGCCCCGCATGCGGCCGTGTGGGACCGTGCCGAGGCCGTGGACCGCGGGATCGTGAAGAAGCTCGGCGCGGTCGGCTTCCTCGGCCTGACCATCGACGAGGAATACGGCGGCTCCGGCGGCGACCACCTGGCGTACTGCCTGGTCACCGAGGAGCTGGGGCGCGCGGACTCGTCCGTGCGCGGCATCGTGTCCGTCTCGCTCGGCCTGGTCGCCAAGTCGGTCGCGCGCTGGGGCACCGAGCCGCAGAAGCGGGCCTGGCTGCCCCGGCTGACCTCCGGCGAGGCGATCGGCTGCTTCGGCCTCACCGAGCCGGGCACCGGCTCCGACGCGGCGAATCTGACCACCCGAGCGGTGCGCGAGGGGGACACGTACGTCATCACCGGCGGCAAGACCTTCATCACCAACGGGACCTGGGCCGACGTCGTCCTGCTCTTCGCCCGTACCGGCAGCGCGGCGGACGGGCACCGGGGCGTCAGCGCCTTCCTGGTGCCGACCGACACGCCGGGGCTCACCCGCCGCGCCATCCACGGCAAGCTGGGCCTGCGCGGCCAGGCGACGGCCGAGATCGTACTCGACGGCGTACGCGTGCCCGCGGACACCCTGCTCGGGCCCGAGGGCAAGGGCTTCTCGGTGGCGATGTCGGCGCTGGCCAAGGGCCGGATGTCGGTCGCGGCGGGCTGCGTCGGCATCGCGCAGGCGTGCCTGGAGGCGGCGGTCGGCTACGCCGGGCAGCGCGAGCAGTTCGGGACGCCGATCGCCGGGCACCAACTGGTGCAGGAACTGCTCGCCGACATCGCCGTGGACGTGGCCACGGCCCGGCTGCTGACCTGGCAGGTCGCCGATCTGATCGACCGCGGGCTGCCCTTCGCGACCGAGTCGTCGGTCGCGAAGCTGCACGCGAGCGAGGCGGCGGTGCGCTGCGCGAACAACGCCCTCCAGGTCTTCGGCGGCTACGGCTACATCGATGAGTACCCGGTCGGCAAGCTGCTGCGGGACGCTCGCGTCATGACCCTCTACGAAGGCACGAGCCAGATACACAAACTGCTGATCGGCCGCTCTCTCACCGGCGTGTCGGCCTTCTGAACCCCGTGCGCCCCTGACCGGCCACCCGCCGCTAAGCGCTTGCTCACCCGCCCGGGTAGGGTGTGACCCTGTCAACCGACCGGGTCAGACGGGTCAGAGGAGCGTGCGATGGGTGCGGAGGCTGCAACCGGCCAGGCGTGGGAGGACATCACTCCCGACGCCGCCAGGCGGCTGGTGATCGCCGCGGTGCAGGCGTTCGCCGAACGCGGCTACCACGCCACCACCACGCGGGACATCGCGGGACGGGCCGGGATGAGCCCGGCGGCGCTGTACATCCACTACAAGACCAAGGAAGAGCTGCTCTACCAGATCAGCAAGGTCGGCCACCAGCGCTCGCTCACCATGCTGCGCGAGGCGCGGGACGGCGGAGGCAGCGCGACCGACCGCCTTGCCGCGGCGGTGCGGGCCTTCGTCCGCTGGCACGCGGAGCACCACACCACCGGGCGGGTGGTGCAGTACGAGCTCGGCGCGCTCGCCCCTGACCATTACGCCGAGATCGTCACCTTGCGACGGCAGAGCGAGGACGCGATCCGCACGATCGTCGCCGACGGGGTGGCCGCGGGCGAATTCGACGTGCCCGAGATGTCCGGCACCACGCTGGCCGTGCTGTCGCTGTGCATCGACGTGGCCCGCTGGTTCAACCCGTCAGGACGGCGTACGCCCGACGAGGTCGGCGCGCTCTACGCCGACCTCGTGCTGCGGATGGTCCGCCCGGAGGGCCGGCCCGCCGCGGAGCAATAGGCGCGGGAGGGCGGCGGAGCCGGGCGCGGGGACAGCGCTCGGGCGGGGCGCTCGGAGGCGGGGACAGCGCTCGGGTCGGCCGCTCGGAGGCGGTGAGGGGGCCGCCGGCCGGGGCGGTCGGAGCACCGGGCAGCGGGCGCGGTCAGAAGAAGAACCGGACCACCGTCTCCGCCACGCACACCGGCTTGTCGCCGCCCTCGCGCTCGACAGTCACCCGGGTGACCATCTGCACCCCGCCCCCGACCTCGGTCAGCTCGGTCACCGTCGCGGTCGCGCGCAGCCGGGAGCCGACCGGGACGGCGGAGGGGAAGCGCACCTTGTTGACGCCGTAGTTGATGCCCATCCGCACGCCCTCGACCCGGAAGAGCGTCGGAGTCAGCGACGGGATCAGCGACAGCGTCAGATAGCCGTGCGCGATCGTCGTCCCGTACGGGCCGTCGGCCGCGCGCTCCGGGTCGACGTGGATCCACTGGTGGTCACCGGTCGCCTCGGCGAAGGTGTCGATCCGCTGCTGGTCGACCTCCAGCCAGTCCGTCCAGCCGAGCTGCTCGCCGACGGCGGCCCGCAGTTCGTCGGGCGAAGCGAAGACGCGGGGCTGCTGGGACATGGTCGGGGCCTCCGGGGGCATAGGTTACCAAGCGCTTGCTCAGCATGATTCCGCTGGTCCCGGCTGTCAACGCCACGCCTGTCCGCCACGCCGGGTACGCCCGCACGTCGCCGCGCCGGGCCCCGCTCCACCCGGACGCTACCGGGCTCGGCCGCTCACGTACGCCCCGCGAGCAGGGCGTTGAGCGCCGGGCGCAGCGCCACCAGCCGGTCCAGCTGGCCGAGCTGGGCCGGGATGCCGGGCGCCGCGATCCGGATCACCAGATGCCGCGCGCCCTGGGCGAGATAGCGGCCCAGCTGCTCCACCACCGCCTCGGGTGTGCCCGCCGCGTTCGCCTGGATCTTCTCCATCTCCTCCACCGGCCGCCCGTAATTGGCCCAGGCGTACGCGTCCAGCGCCGCGCGCCCGCCGTCCGCCGCGTCGGTGATCAGGGTGTTCACGAAGAGCGCGGGAGCGAACGGGGCATCCCCGCGGCCCGCCTCCCCCGCGGCGGCCCGGATCGCGGCGAGCCCCGCACCGTAGTCGGCCGGGTCCGGGGGATACGGCAGCCAGCCGTCGTAGCCGCGCCCGGCGCGGGCCAGCGCGGCAGGGGTGGCGCCGCCGAGCCAGACCGGCGGCCCGCCGGGGCGGAACGCCTTGGTGGCGGGCACGATGTCGTCGAAGTGCAGCACCTCGCCGTGGAAGGACACCGGACCCTCGCCGGTCCACAGCCGGCGCCACAAGGCAACGGTCTCGTCGAGCCGCTGGAAACGGTTCGGCCAGGGCGTGCCCGCCATCGCGTAGACCGGCCGCCCGAAGCGGCCGGGGAAGCCCGCGCCGACGCCCAGCACGAGCCGTCCGCGGGAGAGCAGGTCGACCGAGGCGATGGTCTGCGCGGCCTGGACGGGCGTACGCAGCGCGGGCAGCAGTGCGCCGGTGCCCAGCGTGACGCGTTCGGTCACGGCGGCGAGCGCGGCCAGCACCGTGAGCGCTTCGAGCCGCGGGGTGAGCAGGGAGTCGGTGACCCACAGCGAGTCGAAGCCGGTGCGCTCGGCGTGCACCCCGAAGGAGACGGCCTCGCCCGGGCCGGTGTGCTCACTCCACTGGACCTTCGTGGTGGGCACGAAGACACCCATCCGTACGGTGCCGGTCCCGCCCGCGGCGCTGTCCGCGGTATCGGTGCTGTCGGTGAACGTGCTTGTCATACCCCGATCGTGGGCCGCCGCGGACACGCCCTCAATTCCCGGCAGGGAATGGCCGCGGTCCGGGCGCGCGGGTTAGAAATGAGCCGTGGACGCCCCTCGTACCCTCGACCCGGCCGCCGCGCGGGCCTTCCGACACGGTGCTCGGGTTCGCCGTGCCCATGGAGCTGGAATCGGCCGGCTGCGGACTGCTGCGGCTGATGACCACCGTCGCGGTCTTCGCCACCGCCGCCGACGTCACCATCGCCGAGCTGAAGCTGGAGGCCTTCCTGCCGGCTGACCGCGCCACGGCGGACGCGCTGCGAAAGGATGCCTGACGGACCGGCGAGAGCGCCGGGCACCGTGACCGAGGAGCCGTATGAGCCTGCGCCACCATGAGATCGCCGAGTCCCGGCACCGCATCCTCAACCCCATCACCGAGGAGAAGCTGATGCTGCTTGGTGAGATCTGCCGGTTGGAGCCCGGGCAGCGGCAGCTCGATCTGGCCTGCGGCAAGGGCGAGATGCTCACCCGGTGGGCGCAGCGGCACGGCACCGGCGGGGTCGGCGTCGACCTCAGCGAGGTCTTCCTGACCGCCGCAAGGGAGCGGGCGGCCGAACTCGGCGTCTGCGAACGGGTGAGTTTCGAGCGCGGCGACGCAGGAGCGTACGTGGCGGAGGCCGCCGCCTACGACGTGGTGTCCTGCGTCGGCGCCAGCTGGATCGGCGGCGGCCTGGCCGGGACGATCGAGCTGCTGCGCCCCGCCCTGCGGCCCGGCGGCCTGATGCTCATCGGCGAGCCGTACTGGACCGAGCCGGCCCCCGAGGGCGCGCTGGAGGCGATCGGGGCGGCCCCTGACGACTACACCTCGCTGGTCGGCACCCTCGACCGGTTCGGCGCGGCGGGGATGGAACTGGTCGAGATGGTGCTGGCCGACGGCGACAGCTGGGACCGCTACGCCGCGGGGCAGTGGTTCGCCATCGCGGACTGGCTGCGCGACGCCCCGGCCGGGCACCCCGACGCGGCCGACATGCGGGACTTCCTCGACCACGGCCGCCGCACCCACCTGGAGTGGAACCGCCGCTACCTGGGCTGGGGCGTGTTCGTCCTGCGGGCGGCGCGCTGAGCGCGTCGCACATGGGGTGCGGGCCGCCGCCCTGGGCCCTGCGCGCCGGGCGCTGACCCCGGGGGCCGGCGCCTCGGGGTTGCGACGGGCCGGGTTTGATGCGCCGGGCGCTCGCCCGGGGCACCGACGGGCCGGAATCGACCGTGTTCGTCCGCCGAGTTGTGAGGAATCCGAAAACCTGACGCATGTTCATCTTCCGGGGCCGGTGTACCGGCGGTAACCTCCGCGCACCGGCTTCCGGAAGGAGCAGACATGCCGCTACGGACCCCACGACGGATCGGCAGGATCGGCACGCTGAAAACGGCCACCGCAGGAGCGCTGCTGGCGCTCGCGGCGACCCTGGTGGCCCCGGTGCCACTGGCAGCGCACGCCGCAGACCCGGGCGACTACTGCGCGGCGCAGTGCGCCGACATCTTGCCGCCGGGCGAGAACGGCAACGCCACCCTTGCCGACATCCTGGCGAACAAGGCGCTCGGCACCCAGCCCGCGCACACCTCGGACCAGCTCGGCCCGTACGCCTCCCTCGCGGACGGGTACCCGACCCTGACCGACGCCACCATCACCAACTTCTTCAACGACTCGTCCTTCGGCGTACCGCCGAGCCAGATCGCCTCCATCATCAGCCCGCGCTCCGATGTGACGATCACCCGGGACAAGAAGACCGGGGTGCCGCACATCAAGGGCACTACCAGGCAGGGCACCGAATACGGCGCGGGATACGCGGCGGCGCAGGACCGGCTCTGGCTCATGGACCTCTTCCGGCACGTCGGACGCGGCGAACTGTCGTCGTTCGCCGGCGGTGCCGCCGCGAACCGCGGCCTTGAGCAGGAATTCTGGAAGCAGGCCCCCTATACCGAGGCCGACCTCCAGGCGCAGATCGACCACCTGGCCAGCACCGGCGGCGCCCGCGGCCAGCAGGCGCTCGCCGACGCCCAGGCGTACGTGGACGGCATCAACGCGTACATCACCGCGGCGAAGAACGGGCGCTACTTCCCCGGCGAATACGTGCTGACCGGGCATGTGGACGCCATCACCAACGCCGGCACCATCGATCCGTTCCAGCTCACCGACCTGATCGCGCTGGCCTCCGTGATCGGCGCGCTCTTCGGCACCGGCGGCGGCGGCGAGGTGCAGTCGGCGCTGTCCCTGCTGGCGGCGCAGCAGCAGTACGGCGTGACCGAGGGCACCAAGGTCTGGGAGTCGTTCCGCGAACGCGACGACCCGGAAGCCACCGCCACCGTCCACGACGGCACCAGCTTCCCCTACGCGGGCAAGCCGGCCGTCGCCCAGGGCGAAGCACTCCCCGACGCCGGCTCGGTCGTCGCGGAACCCCTCGTCTACGACGCGACCGGCGGCGCCACGCAGGCCACCACCAAGAGCCCCGGTGTGCTGCCCGGCAACCTCTTCTCCACCAAGAAGGGCATGTCCAACGCCCTGGTCGTCAGCGGCGCCCACACCGCGAGCGGCCACCCGGTCGCCGTCTTCGGCCCGCAGACCGGCTACTTCGCGCCGCAGCTGCTGATGCTCCAGGAACTCCAGGGCCCCGGCATCAGCGCGCGCGGCGCGTCCTTCGCCGGTGTCGGCATGTACGTCGAGATGGGCCGCGGCCAGGACTACGCCTGGAGCGCGACCTCCGCGGCCCAGGACGTCACCGACACCTACGCCGTCGAGCTGTGCCAGGACTCCACGCACTACATTTTCCACGGCAATTGCGTCGCCATGGAGAAGCTGGAGCGCACCAACTCCTGGAAGCCGACCCTGGCCGACTCCACCGCCGCGGGCTCCTACCGCATGCAGGTCTGGCGGACCGCCTACGGCCCGGTCGAATACCGCGCCACCGTCGGCGGCAAAGCCGTCGCCTATACGCAGCTGCGCAGCTCCTACCGGCACGAGGCCGACTCGATCCTGGGCTTCCAGGAACTCAACGACCCAGGCTTCGTCCATGACGCCGCGTCCTTCCAGAAGGCCGCGCAGGACATCAACTACACCTTCAACTGGTTCTACGCCGACTCACGGCAGACCGCGTACTACAACAGCGGCACCAACCCGGTGCGGGCTGACGGTGTCGACGCGTCCTTCCCGATCTGGGCGCAGGCCGCGTACGACTGGCGCGGCTGGGACCCGACGACCAACACCGCGTCCTACACGCCGCCCGCGCAGCACCCGCAGTCCGTCAACCAGGACTACTACGTCTCCTGGAACAACAAGCAGGCACCCGGCTATACGTCGGCGGGCTTCGGGAACGGGGCCGTGCACCGCGCCGACCTCCTCGACGACCGCGTCAAGGCACTGGTCAAGGCCGGCGGCGTCACCAGGTCGGCCCTCGCCAAGGCGATGGACGACGCCGCACTGACCGACCTGCGGGGCGAGGACGTACTGCCCGAGCTGCTCCAGGTCATCAACAGCGCGCCCGTCACCGACCCGCAGGAGGCCACCGCCGTCCAGCAGCTGACCGCCTGGCGTACGGCCGGCACCAAGCGCCATGAGACGTCGCCGGGCTCCCACACCTACGCGAACGCCGACGCCGTCCGCGTCATGGACGCGTGGTGGCCACTGCTCGTCCAGGGCGAATTCCAGCCGGGTCTGGGCGGCAGCCTCTACACGGCGCTCACCGCCGACCTCACCGTCGACGAGTCGCCGTCCGCCGGGCACGGGCCGACCGGTTCGCACGCCGGAAGCGCCTTCCAGTACGGCTGGTGGAGCTACGTCGACAAGGACCTGCGGCAAGTGCTGGGCGGGCAGGTGGCGGGGCCGCTGGCCCGCACGTACTGCGGCGGCGGGCAGCTGGCCGCCTGCCGTGACGTGCTGCTGAACACGCTCAAGCAGGCCGCGGCCGTTCCGGCCACCACCGTCTATCCCGGTGACGACGGGTGCGCCGCGGGCGATCAGTGGTGCGCCGACTCCATCGTCCAGCGGCCGCTGGGCGGGGTCACGGACGCTCGGATCAGCTGGCAGAACCGGCCTACGTTCCAGCAGGTTGTGGAATTCCCCTCACACCGCTGACGCTTTCCCGCGGGGGTGGGCGCGGTCTTCCCGCGTCCCCCCTGCGGGGCTCGCCATGGTCTCCGGCCGCGGGTCCGTCCCGGCTTCACCACCGCCGTGGCCGGCGCCCCTGGGGTGGCGGCGGCGGTCCGTCTCCACACGACGGTCCGCCGTGGCTTGTCGCGCAGTTTTCCCCGCCCCTGGGTGAGTGCCGGAATGCGGTGGCCTTCGCACCTTGCGCGCTCGGTGGTTGCCCGCGCAGTTCGCCGCGCCCCTGGAAGCCTGCCCTCCTCCGCAAAGGGAGCAAGGGCGCACCCCGCGGAAGGCCGTGCTCAGAGCAGGGCCGCCGCATGGAGGGCGAGGCGGGCCAGGTCGGGGTGGTAGATGTCGCTGTGGGCGCCGGCGGGAGGGCCGCCCGCGCGGATGACGGCGGAGGCGTCGACGCTGACGCACCGGCCCCCCGGCAGGACGCCGCGCAGCGCCGCGGCCAGCGGCATCGCGGGAGTGCCGGGGATGCCGTGGAAGCCGTCGTGGCCGAGCGCACCCCAGCGGCCGTCGCCCAGCAGGGACCTGTCGTCGCCCGAGAGGCGGGACATCAGCGGATAGAAGATGCCGAGTGCCTGGTCGTGGGTGGAGTGGCAGGCCACCACAGGGCCGTGGACGCGGGCCTGGAGGCCTTGGAGAGCGCCGCCGGGGGCATAGGCGGAGTGCGAGAAGGCACCCTGCAGGAGGGTGACCGAGGCGACGTTGCGGGCCTCGGGCGGCAGCCCGGCCAGTGCGAAGGAGACCAGCCGGGCACCGAAGCTGTGGCCCGCCAGATGCACCCGGGTACCCGGGGCACGTACGGCCAGCAGCCCCAGCAGCGGCCCGAGCCCGGCTCGGCCGACCCTGCCCGCGCGGCCCTTCATGGCGTAATACGCGGCCTGCCGCAGCAACTCGCGGGCTCCGGACCAGATCGTCCCGCCGAGCCCGCCCAGCAGGTCCGCGCGGCACTGTGCGGCAGCGAGCGCGCCGGCCAGCGCCGCGCACATGGCGGCGGGGTCCTCGGTGAACAGCGCGGGCGGCGCGTCCGTACCGCCGACGTCCTGCGCGAGCACGGTGGCCCGCGGCTCGGCGCATCCGGTCAGCGTGCGGACCAGGGCGGCGAATCCGGCCAGGGCCCCGGGCTCGTCCGGCTGGCGCGCGAGCAGGTGCGCGATCCGGTCGGCGGCGGCGTCGTGCCCGGGCAGCACCCGTTTGAGCGCGGCGATGTCCGCGTCGGTCCCGGCCTCGGCAAGGGCGGCGGTGTGCGGGAAGTCCGGGATGGGTTCGTCGGAGAACCGCATCGAGGGCCAGTGCACCCCCGCGTAGCCGAGGCGTATGCGCCTCGCGTCGGCCAGCAGGCCGGGGAAGGGCGCGTAGAAGCGGGCGAAGAGGGCCGACGCCTTGGACACGTCGTCGTTCCAGCCGTGCGCGAAGAGCACCAGGTCGGTGCGGTCCCCGACGTGTGCCAGCAGGGCGTCGCGCTGCCCTGGGTCGGGGTCGCCGTCCGCGTCGAAGGTGAGGTCCCAGTAGGGCTGCACATGTGCCACGGCCATGGCTCCCCTCGCGCCCGCGGCTGCCGAAAGGCCCGCGATTGTCTGCTCTGTGTGCATCATCCCGGCGGCCCAGGGCAGCGTCCATCCCCCCGGCGGGTGAACGCGCACCGGCTGCGGCGGCGGGCGCCCGGGCCCTTCCGGATTGAGTGACCGACTGCTTAGTATGCCAGCACGGGTCAGCCCGGAGTCGAGTCGAAGGAGACACGGTTGTGGTGGCGGAAACACTGCGCGACGCCCGAGTTGTCGTTACCGGAGCCGGCGGCGGCATCGGCGCCGCCCTCGCCCGCGCCTTCGCGGCCGAAGGCGCCCGGGTGGTGGTCAACGACCTCGACGCCGAGGCCGCGCACAGGGTGGCCGACCAGATCGGCGCCGCAGTGGTCGCGGGCGACGCCTCGGGAATCGTGCCCGCCGCCCGTACCGCGCTCGGCGGCCGTATCGACGTCTTCTGCGCCAATGCGGGAGTCGGCACCGGCGGCGGCCCCGAGGCGGACGACGCGGCCTGGGAGCTGGCCTGGGACGTCAATGTGATGAGCCATGTCCGCGCCGCCCGCGCCCTGCTGCCCGAGTGGCTGGAGCGCGGTCAGGGCCGCTTCGTGTCCACCGTCTCCGCCGCCGGGCTGCTGACGATGATCGGCGCGGCCCCGTACTCCGTCACCAAGCACGGCGCCCTCGCCTTCGCCGAGTGGCTGTCGCTGACCTACCGGCACCGCGGCATCGCGGTGCACGCGGTCTGCCCGCAGGGCGTGCGCACCGCGATGCTCGACTCCACGGGGCCCGCGGGCGACCTGGTGCTCGGGCCGACCGCCATTGAGCCGGAGGACGTCGCAAGGGCGGTGCTCGACGGCATCGCCGAAGAGCGCTTCCTGATCCTGCCGCACCCCGAGGTCGCCGGCTATTACGCGACCCGCGCCGCGGAGCCCGAACGCTGGCTCGGCGGCATGAACAGACTCCAGCGCACCTACGAGGACCTCCGGGTAAAGGCGGGCGAGGAGGGATGACCGGATACGCCGACCAGCCGTGGCTCCAGTTCTTCACCGAGGAGCAGCGCGAGGACACCGACTGCCCGCCGTCCGTCCTGCACGGATTCCTGGCCTCGGCCGCGAGCCGCCCCGATCACCGGGCACTGGCATATTTCGACGGCGCACTGACATACCGCGAACTCGACACCCTTTCCGACGGCCTGGCCCGCCACCTCGCCGCCCGCGGCTTCGCGCCCGGCGACCGGCTCGCCGTCATGCTGCAGAACGTGCCGCAGTTCGTTGTGGCGCTGCTCGCGGCATGGAAGGCGGGCGGCGCGGTCATCCCGGTCAACCCGATGTACAAGCAGCACGAACTCGCCCACATCCTCACCGACGCCCAGGCGACGGCCCTGGTCTGCTCCGAGCACGCCTGGCAGGGCCACGTACGGGCCACGGCCGCGTCCTCGCCGGTGCGTATCGCGCTCACCGCCAGCGAACTCGACCTCCAGACCCGCGACGACCCCCGCGTACTGACCGCGGGCCGGCTGCCCGCCGACGACGCCGAGGACCTGCTCGCCGCCGCCCGTGCCGCGGCCGGGCCGCGCCCCGACGTACCGCTGCCGGCCGCCGGCGACACCGCCCTGGTCAGCTACACCTCGGGCACCAGCGGACGCCCCAAGGGCGCCCTGAACACCCACGGCAACATCGCCTTCAACGCCCACCGCCAGATACGCATCCAGCAACTGCCCGCCGACGCAGTGGTCTTCGCGCTGGCCCCGCTCTTCCACATCACGGGCATGGTCTGCCAGCTCTCCGCGGGCCTGGCCGCCGGCCACACGGTGGCCCTGGCCTACCGCTTCGAACCCGGTGTGGTCCTCGACGCCTTCCGCGAGCACCGGCCCGCCTTCACCGTCGGCCCCGCCACCGCCTTCATGGCGCTGCTGGCCAGGCCCGACGCCACTGCCGAGGATTTCGCGTCCTTCACGCTGATCTCCTCGGGCGGCGCCCCGCTGCCGCCCGCCGTCGTGGAGGCCTTCCGCGCCCGCTCCGGCGGCCGCTACCTCGCCAACGGCTACGGCCTCACCGAATGCACCGCCCCCTGCGCCAGCGTCCCGCCCGGCCACGAGGCGCCGGTCGACCCGGCCTCCGGCACCCTCGCGGTCGGCGTGCCGGGCCCCGGCACCATGGTGCGGATCATCGACGACACCGGCGCGGAACTGCCCTTCGGCCAGTCCGGCGAGATCGCGGTCAGCGGACCGATGGTCGTCCCCGGCTACTGGAACCTGCCGGACGAGTCGCGCGCCGCCATTCCCGGCGGCGAACTGCTCACCGGCGACATCGGCTTCATGGACGCCGACGGCTGGCTCTACGTGGTCGACCGCAAGAAGGACATGATCAGCGCGTCCGGCTTCAAGGTCTGGCCGCGCGAGGTCGAGGACGTGCTCTACACCCACCCGGCCGTCCGCGAGGCCGCCGTCGTCGGCGTCCCCGACCCTTACCGCGGCGAGAGCGTCAAGGCGTACGTCAGCCTGCGCCCGGGCGCGGCGGCCGACCCCGCCGAACTCGTCGCCTATTGCGAGGAGCGGCTGGCCGCGTACAAATACCCGCGCCAGGTGGAGGTGCTGGCAGAACTGCCCAAGACGGCCACCGGCAAGATCCTCCGCCGCGAGCTCAAAGCGACGGCCGGATAGGGTCCATAGCGGCCGGGACGCCGGTGGGCGGCACAGGAGAGGGGCAGGTCATGGCACGCAGCACGACGAGCGACGACGACGGCGGTACGGGGACGGCCGCGCGCACCGCCTCCGGCGCGGCGGTGCCCGAGCGGCTGCTCGCCGAGGCCACCCGGCTGTTCGCCGAACGCGGCTACGACCGCACCTCCGTCCAGGAGATCGTCGAGGCCGCGGGCGTGACCAAGGGCGCGCTCTACCACTACTTCGGCTCCAAGGACGATCTGCTGCACGAGATCTACGCCCGGGTGCTGCGGCTGCAGACCGAACGCCTGGACGCCATCGCGTCCCGGGACACCCCCGTGCAGGAACGGCTCGCGGAGGCCGCGGCGGACGTCGTGGTCACCAGCATCCAGAACCTGGACGACACCAAGATCTTCTTCCGCTCGATGCACCAGCTCAGCCCGGAGAAGCAGAAGGCCGTACGGGCCGAGCGCCGCCGCTACCACGAGCGGTTCCGGTCGCTGGTCGAGGAGGGCCAGCGGGACGGCCGCTTCCGGCCGGGTCTGCGGGCCGATCTGGTGGTTGACTTCTTCTTCGGCTCCGTGCACCACCTCGGCACCTGGTACCACGCGGACGGCCCGCTGTCCGCGGAGCAGGTCGCCGGCGAATTCTCCGACCTGCTGCTGCACTCGGTGCGGCAGCCCTGACCCCTCGGGAGTCCCAGCGTGAAGGCATGGCGCGTCCACGAGAACGGTGAGCCGCGCGAGGCGATGCGCCTCGACGAGATCCCCACCCCGGAGCCCGGCCCCGGTGAGGTGCTGCTGCGGGTACGGGCGGCGGGCGTCAACTTCGCCGACGCACTGCTGTGCCGCGGCCAGTACCAGGTCCGGCCGCCGCTGCCCTTCACGCCGGGCGTGGAGCTGTGCGGCGAGGTCGCCGCGCTCGGCCCCGGGGTGACCGGTCTCGGCGCCGGCGCCCGCGTCATCAGCACCGCCGCGCTGCCCGGCGGGGCCTTCGCCGAATACGCCGTCGTGCCGGCCGCGGGCGTGCTGCCCGCGCCCGACGCCCTCGACGACGCGGAAGCGGCGGTGCTGCACATCGGCTACCAGACCGGGTGGTTCGGGCTGCACCGCAGGGCCGCGCTGCAACCAGGCGAGACGCTGCTCGTGCACGCGGCGGCCGGCGGGGTCGGCAGCGCGGCTGTCCAGCTCGGCAAGGCCGCGGGCGCCACAGTTATCGGCGTCGTCGGCGGCGCCGACAAGGCGAAGGTCGCACGCGACCTGGGGGCCGACGTCGTGGTCGACCGGCGCACGGAGGACTTCGTGGCCGTCGTCAAGGAGGTCACCGGCGGGCGCGGCGCCGACGTCGTCTACGACTCGGTCGGCGGTGACGCGTACGCCAAGTCCACGAAGTGCATCGCCTTCGAGGGGCGGATCGTCGTGGTCGGCTTCGCCGGCGGGAAGGTGCCGGCCCCCGGGCTCAACCACGCGCTGGTCAAGAACTACGGGATTCTCGGGCTGCACTGGGGGCTGTACGCCGCGCGCGAGCCGGACGCCGTGCGGCGGGCCCACGACGAGCTCAGCCGGCTCGCCGACGCCGGGGCGGTGCGGCCGCTGGTGGCCGACCGCCATCCTCTTGCCGACGCGGCTTCCGCGGTCGAGCGGGTCGCAGCCGGCCTCACGACGGGCCGCCCCGCGATCCTCCCCTGACCCCGGCCACGCCGCCGGGCGCGAGCCTTCCCCCGGCGGCGGGCACCCAGGTGGCTGCCATTTGCGGTGACCTGTCGCCTCGACCACCGCCGTGGCCCGCGCCCCCGCGGTGGCGGCCGGTTTCCATACGCCGGTTGCGCCGTGGCTGGTCGCGCGGTTCCCCGCGCCCCGGGACAGCGTGCCCCCTACCGCAGAGGGAGGAGGACGCACCCCGCCAGGGGCGCGGGGATCCGCGCGACCAGCCCCCCACCGGGGGAAGGTCCCGGT
>NZ_JAJSYW010000043.1:0-36898 GCF_036815005.1 Streptomyces sp. IBSBF 2435
CCACCAAGCCGCCGACGACCCCGCCGACGACTCCTCCGACCACCCCGCCCACGACACCGCCGACCAGCCCGCCGGCCGGGAACCTGCCCAAGCACAAGGTCACCGGCTACTGGCAGAACTTCAACAACGGCGCCACCGTGCAGACCATCGCGCAGGTGCAGAGCCAGTACGACATCATCGCCGTCGCCTTCGCCGACGCGACGACCACACCTGGCGCGGTCTCCTTCACCCTGGACCCGTCGCTCGGCTACAGCGTGGCGCAGTTCAAGGCGGACATCGCGGCCAAGCAGGCCGCGGGCAAGAAGGTGATCGTCTCGGTCGGCGGCCAGAACGGCACCATCTCGGTCCGCGACTCCGCGTCGGCCACCAACTTCGCCAACAGCGTCTACACGCTGATGCAGACGTACGGCTTCAACGGGGTCGACATCGACCTGGAGAACGGCATCGACACCACGTACATGCCCCAGGCGCTGCGGGCGCTGAGCGCGAAGGCGGGCTCGGGCCTGATCATCACGATGGCGCCGCAGACCATCGACATGCTCTCGGCGGGCAGCGACTACCTGGCCACCGCGCTGAAGGTCAAGGACATCCTGACCATCGTCAACACCCAGTACTACAACAGCGGTTCGATGAACGGCTGTGACGGCGGCGTCTACAGCCAGGGCTCGGTGGACTTCATCACCACGCTGGCCTGCACCGCGATCCAGGCCGGCCTGTCACCGTCCCAGGTCGGCATCGGCACCCCGGCGTCCACCAGCGCGGCCGGCTCCGGCTACGTCAGCCCGACCGTCGTCAACAACGCGCTGGACTGCCTCGCCAAGGGCACCGGCTGCGGCAGCTACCACCCGTCCACCACCTGGCCCGGCATCGGCGGCGCGATGACCTGGTCGACGAACTGGGACGCCTCGGCCGGCAACACCTGGTCCAACGGCGTCGGCCCGCACGTCCACGCCCTGCCGTAACGGCAGTCTGCCCGGGGGCGCGGCCACCGCGCTCCCGGGCGGGCGTCCCTGCGGGCACGCCCCGCGGGGACGTACGGCCGGGCGGGCGTTCAGCCCAGTACGGCCAGGGCGTCGACTTCCACCAGCAGCCCGGGCGGCAGGCCCACGTACACCGTCGTACGGGCGGCCGGCGGCCCGGAGAGCCCGGCGAAGAAGCCGTCGTAGATCTCGTTGAACTCCGCGAAGTGCGCCGTGTCCGTGAGGTACACCCGCACCATCACCGCGTCCTCCCAGGTCGCGCCGCCCGCTTCCAGCACGGACTGGACGTTGGCCAGGGTCTGCAGGACCTGGGCGCGCAGGGTGGGGCCCGCCGGGGTCGGCGGGCGGCCCTCGACGGCGGGCAGGAAGCCGACCTGGCCCGCGACCTGGAGGATGTTGCCCTTGCGCACGCCGTGCGAGAACCTCGCCGGGGGCGCGGTGTGTGTCGGCGGAGTGATCGCCGTCTTCCCCGGACCGGCCGGCTCGGCGGGGTGGGGCTCGGGCAGCTCGCTCATCGGGTCGCGCCTTTCGTAGCGGTGGGTGCGGGGGCAGGAGCGGGGGGCGTGGCACCGGACAGTTCGGCGCCGATCGCCTCGGCCGTCCGCAGGATCAACGGCCGCAGCCGCAGCAGCTCTTCCGCGGTGACCACCACGTTGGGCGCCGACACCGACATGGCCGCGCAGACCCGTCCGTCGGGGCCGCGCAGCGGGGCGCCGACGCAGTTGATGGACTCCTCGTGGCCGCCCAGGTCGCTGGCCCAGCCCTGGTCGCGCACCCGGGCCAGCTCGGCGAGGAAGGCGCCCGCGTCCG
Source organism: Streptomyces sp. IBSBF 2435 (assembly GCF_036815005.1). Lineage (NCBI taxonomy): Bacteria > Bacillati > Actinomycetota > Actinomycetes > Kitasatosporales > Streptomycetaceae > Streptomyces > Streptomyces sp. IBSBF 2435. Next base: position 1,791 of record NZ_JAJSYW010000043.1, read on the forward strand.
GTGTCGAACGCGCGGTGTAGCGCGGGTAGTCCAGGCCTTCCGCGACCGCCCGGCGCTCCGGCTCCGGCAGGTCGGCGAGCAGCAGTTTGGCGACGGCGGCGACCGTGATGGCGACCGGGCGGCCGATCCGCGAGTACATACGGACCGGGTAGCGGCTCTCCACCTTGTCGATGTAGACGACCTCGCCCTGCTCGTAGACCGCCAGGTGCACCGTGTGGCCGGTGCGTTCGTTGAGCGCGGCCAGGTGCGGGTGGGCGATGCCGCGGATGTCCAGTGCCTCGACGGCCTGCTGGGCGAGCGCGAACAGCCGGGCGCCGAGCCGGTAGCGCTGGTCCTGCTGGCGGTAGACCAGGCCGTGTTCGTGCAGCGTGCGCAGCAGCCGCAGCGCCGTGGACTTGTGCACGTCGAGCCGGGTGGCGACCTGTTCCAGGCTCGCGGGGCCCTCGGCGAGCAGCGGCAGGATGCTCAGCGCGCGATCGACCGTCTGGCTCACCGCTCGGCCTCCTGTTCGCGGTCCCGGCCCTGGTCCGTCCAGCCGGGGCCGAGTCGCAGTCTGCCCCATGCGGTGTCGTCCAGTGCGGCAAGGGCGTCGGCGTGCTCGCGGGCGGGCGGCGGCGCGAGGTCGCCCGGCACGGTCAGCGCGGCGGCGGCCAGCAGGTGCCCGTGCCGCAGCCGGTCGCGCAGCGGCAGCCCGCGCAGGGTCGCCGACAGGAAGCCGGCCGCGAAGGCGTCGCCCGCGCCGACGTGGGCGACCACGTCCACGGCCGGCGCCGGTACGCGGACCCGCTCGCCGCCGCTGAAGACGGTGGCGCCGGCCGCGCCCTGCTTGACGACCACCGTCGCCGGCTCGGGCAGCGCGGCCCGGATCGCGTCGGCGTCCGCGAGGCCCCATGCGGCCTGCGCCTCGTCCTCGCCGACGAAGACCAGGTCGCAGCCGCGGGCGAGTTCGGCCAGCAGCCACGGGTCGGCGCCGTGCCACAGCGCGGGCCGGTGGTTGACATCGAAGGACACCAGCGGGCGGCCCGGCTCGCGGTGGGTGAGCCGCCGCATCAGCGCCTTGCAGGTGGCCGACAGGGCGCAGGTGATCCCGGTCAGGTGCAGCACCCGCCCGGCCCACACGTCCGCGCGCCGCACCAGCGCGGGCGACAACGCGGAGGCGGCGGAGCCCTTGCGGTAGTAGACGACCTCGGCGCTGTCCTGGGCGGCGTCCAGGGTGGTCGCGCGCTCGCCCGCGGTACGGAAGTAGACGCCGGTGGGCCGGTGCGGGTCGCGCTGGACGGCGCCGACGTCGACACCTGCTCCGGCGATGGTGTCGACCAGGTGGTCGCCGAAGCCGTCGCTGCCGACCCGGCTGACCCAGCGGGCGGTGTGCCCGGTACGCGCCAGGGTGCACGCGACGTTCGACTCGGCGCCGCCGATGGTCCGCAGGAAGGCGGGCACGTCGGCCAGCCGCCCGGCCCGGCTCGGCACGAAGGTGACCATGGACTCCCCCAGGCATACGACGTCCACGCTCGGCGTCACGATCACGCTCGCTCTCACTGGGGTAACTGCACCGGGGTAACTGCTGGGGTACGGGTCCGCGCCGTTGACCAGGCGCAGGCCCGGATGTTAGACAGCTCGAAACACGATACGCAATGGCCGTTGCACATGATGCAACGCGCTGCGGGGTACGGAGGGTGCATGGACGTCGTCGCCGAACGGGTTGCCGCGCTGCGCGAGGAACGTATCGACCACCGTTTCAAGGGCCTGCCGCCGGACGCCGAAGGGCTCACCGTCGGCGAACTCGCCGGCCAGCGGCGCACCCTCACCGACGGCGGCTTCACCACCCCGCTGCTCGTGCTGTCCGCCGACGCTCTGGACCACAACCTCGCCGTCCTGGAGCGCTGGACGGACGAGCACGGCCTCGCCTTCGCCCCGCACGGCAAGACGTCGATGGCCCCGCAGCTCTTCGCCCGCCAGCTCGACCGCGGCGCCTGGGGCATCACCGTCGCCGTACCCCACCAGCTGCGGGTCTGCCGCGCCTTCGGCGTCCCCCGGGTCTTCCTGGCCAACGAACTCGTCGATCCGGTCGCGCTGCGCTGGCTCGGCGCCGAACTGGACGCCGACCCCGGCTTCGAGTTCGTCTGCTACGTCGACTCCGTGCGCGGCGTCCGGCTCATGGACGAGGCACTGCGGGCCGCGGGCACCCGGCGCCGGGTGGACGTCGTGATCGAACTCGGCGCCGGTGAGGGAGCGCGGACCGGGGCGCGCACCGAGGCGGACTGCGCCGCCGTCGCCGAGGCGGTCGCGGCGGCGGACCGGCTGCGGCTGGTCGGCGTCGCGGGCTACGAGGGCGAGGTGCCGGGCGCCGGCCCCGAGCGGATACGGGCCTGGCTGCGGCGGCTGGTCGCGCTCGCGGCGGAACTGGACCGCGGCGGGGCCTTCGCCGGGGCCGGGCGGATCGTGGTCAGCGCGGGGGGCTCCGCGTGGTTCGACGCGGTCGCGGATGTCTTCGGCGGCATCGGCGCGATGTCCCTGCCGGTGCTGCGGCTGCTGCGGTCGGGCGCGTACGTCACGCACGACGACACGCACTACGCCCGGGTGACGCCCTTCACCCGGGTGCCCGGGCACCTGGAGCCGGCCTTCCGGCTGTGGGCCCAGGTGGTCTCCCGGCCGGCGGCGGGGCAGGCCTTCCTCAACGCGGGCAAGCGCGACGCGCCCTACGACCTCGGGCTTCCCACACCGCTGGCGGTGCGCTCGCCCGAAGGCATGCGGGCCGCCCCCGGCGGCCTCCGCGTCAGCGGCATCTCCGACCAGCACCTGTGGCTCGACGTCCCGGCCGCCGACCCGCTCCAGGTCGGCGACGTCGTGTGCCTCGGGCTCTCCCACCCCTGCACGACCTTCGACAAATGGCCCCTCATCCCGGTCGCCACCCCCGACGGCACGATCACGGACTACATCCGCACCTTCTTCTAGCGGTTCCTCCGCCCCAGAGGTCAGCACACCGGGGGCGCGGGAAACCGCGCGCGCAACCACGACGGCGCGGAGGCCGGGAGCGCACCGCACGTGGCAACCCCTGAGGGGCGCGGGGAACTGCCCGACCGGCCACAACGGCGGGAAGGCAGCGAAGCCACCGCACGTGGGGACCGCCCGGGGCCGCGCGCGCAGCGCAAGTGCGGGCCCCGGCAGCCGCCCGCGGGGGCGTCGTAAGGTCGGGACATGGACCTTCTCGTGCGGGGCGCGCGGATTGTGGACGGGAGCGGGTCACCCGCCTACGCGGGCGATGTCGGCATCGAGGCCGGCCGCATCGTCGAGGTGCGCCGGGAAGGCGAACCGCGGGCGAGCGCCAAGCGGACCCTCGACGCCCGCGGCCTCGCGCTGGCGCCCGGCTTCATCGACATGCACGCGCACAGCGACCTGGCCCTGCTCACCGACCCCGCCCACGAGGCGAAGGCGGCTCAGGGCGTCACCCTGGAGGTGCTCGGCCAGGACGGCCTGTCGTACGCCCCGGCCGACGACCGCACCCTCGACACGCTGCGCACCCTCATCGCGGGCTGGAACGGCGACGGCTCGGACGTCACCTTCGACTGGCGCACCGTCGGCGGCTACCTGGACCGGCTGGACGAGGGCGTCGCGGTCAACGCCGCCTACCTCGTACCGCAGGGCACCGTCAGGATGATGGGGGTCGGCTGGGAGGACAGGCCCGCCGCCCCGGCCGAGCTGGACCGGATGAGGGAGCTGGTCGCGGAGGGCCTGGCGCAGGGCGCGGTGGGGATGTCGTCGGGGCTGACGTACACCCCGGGGATGTACGCGCCGGACGCAGAACTGACCGAGCTGTGCCGGGTGGTCGCGGCGTACGGCGGCTACTACTGCCCGCACCACCGCTCCTACGGCGCCGGGGCGCTGGACGCGTACCGGGAGATGATCGCGCTGACCCGGGCGGCGGGCTGCCCGCTGCACCTGGCGCACGCGACGATGAACTTCGACGTCAACGCGGGCCGCGCCCCCGGCCTGCTGGCGCTGCTGGACGAGGCGCTGGCGGACGGCGCCGACATCACGCTGGACAGCTATCCGTACACCGCGGGCTGTACGACGCTGGCGGCGCTGCTGCCGAGCTGGGCGGCGGTCGGCGGCCCCGACGCGACGCTGGCCCGGCTGCGCGACGGGCCGACGGCGGAACGCATCAGGCACGCCCTTGAGGTGACCGGTTCCGACGGCAGCCACGGGGTGCCGATGGACTGGTCCACGATCGAGGTCTCGGGCACCGCGGACCCGGCCCTGGCCGGCCGGGTCGGCACCCGGCTCGACGGCTGGCCCGCGGCCCGCGCGCTGCTGCTGGCCGACCGGCTCGGTACGACGATCCTCCAGCACGTCGGCGACGAGCGGAACGTCCGTACGGTGATGCGGCACCGCACCCACACCGCGGGATCGGACGGCATCCTGCACGGCGCCAAGCCGCACCCGCGGGCGTACGGCACTTTCCCGCACTACCTGGGCCACTACGTGCGCGAGCTGGGCGTCCTCACCCTTGAGGAGTGCGTCGCCCACCTGACGGGCCGCCCCGCCGCCCGGCTGCGGCTGCCCGACCGCGGGCTGGTCCGCGCGGGCCACCGCGCCGACCTGGTGCTGTTCGACCCGGCAACGGTCGCGGCGGGGGCGACGTACGACCGCCCGCGCGCCCTGCCGACCGGCATCCCGCACGTGCTGATCGACGGCAGGTTCGTCATCGAGGACGGCCGGCGGACCGATGTGCTGGCGGGCCGCTCGGTGCGGCGGACGGCCCCGCGGTGACCGGGGTCCACCGCCCCCGTGGTGGCGAAAAACACCGCGCGGCCGACGTAACGTGGCCGTAGGGTGACCGGCATGCAGGTGATCCAGTCCACGAAGCTCGCAAATGTCTGTTACGAGATCCGGGGTCCGGTTCTTGAGGAGGCGATGCGGCTGGAGGCGGCCGGGCACCGCATCCTCAAGCTGAACACCGGGAATCCGGCCGGATTCGGGTTCGAGTGCCCGCCCGAGATCCTTGAGGACATGCTGCGCACCCTGAAGGACGCGCATGGCTACGGTGACGCCAAGGGCCTGCTGTCGGCGCGGCGGGCGGTGATGCAGCACTACCAGACCAAGGGCATCCCGCTGGACGTCGAGGACATCTACCTCGGCAACGGCGTGTCCGAACTGATCCAGATGTCGATGCAGGCGCTGCTCGACGACGGCGACGAGGTGCTGGTCCCGGCGCCCGACTACCCGCTGTGGACCGCCTCGGTCTCGCTGGCCGGCGGCACCGCGGTGCACTACCGGTGCGACGAGCAGTCCGACTGGATGCCGGACCTCGCCGACATCGAGCGCAAGGTGACCGACCGCACCAAGGCGATCGTCATCATCAACCCGAACAACCCGACCGGCGCCGTCTACGACGACGAGATGCTGCGCGGCCTCACCGACATCGCGCGCCGGCACCGGCTGGTGGTCTGCTCCGACGAGATCTACGACAAGATCCTCTACGACGACGTCACCCACACCCCGACCTCGGCGATCGCGCCCGACCTGCTCACCCTGACCTTCAACGGCCTGTCCAAGGCCTACCGGGTGGCCGGCTACCGCAGCGGCTGGATGGCCGTGTGCGGCCCCAAGTCCCAGGCGGGCAGCTACATAGAGGGCCTGACGATCCTGGCCAACATGCGGCTGTGCGCCAACATGCCGGCCCAGCACGCCATCGCGACCGCGCTCGGCGGCCACCAGTCGATCACCTCGCTGGTCCTGCCCGGCGGCCGGCTGCTGGCCCAGCGCGACGCCACGTATGCGGCGCTCACCGCGATCCCCGGGGTGACCTGCGTCAAGCCCAAGGGCGCGCTGTACGCCTTCCCGCGGCTGGACCCGCAGGTCTACAAGATCAAGGACGACCGGCAGATGGTGCTCGACCTGCTGCGGGCCGAGAAGATCATGATCGTGCACGGGACCGGGTTCAACTGGATCGAACCCGACCACTTCCGGATCGTCACGCTGCCGCGCGCGGAGGACCTGACCGAGGCGATCGGCCGTATCGGCCGCTTCCTGGACGGCTACGCGCAGCCGTAGCGGCCGCGCCTGTGCGCGGGAGAGGGGCGCGGGGACATCCCCGCGCCCCTCTCCCGGCTCACCGAGGGTGACGGCTCAGCCCAGGCGGGCGACCAGGGACTTGTACTCGGACCAGAGTTCGGGCGGGGTGTGGGCGCCGAAGGTCTCCAGGTGGGCCGGGACGAGCGCCGCCTCCTCGCGCCAGACCGGCAGGTCGACGCTCAGCAGCAGGTCGAGGTCGGCCTGCGGGATGTCCAGCCCGTCCGTGTCGAGCGCGCCCGGCGCCGGCAGGATGCCGATCGGGGTGCGCACCCCCTCGGCGGTGCCGTCGAGGCGGTCGACGATCCACTTGAGCACCCGGCTGTTCTCGCCGAAGCCGGGCCACACGAAGCGGCCGGCGGCGTCCTTGCGGAACCAGTTCACGTAGAAGATCTTCGGCAGCTTCGCCGGGTCGTGGGCCTTGCCCACCTCCAGCCAGTGCGCGAAGTAGTCGCCCATGTTGTAGCCGCAGAAGGGCAGCATCGCGAAGGGGTCCCGGCGCAGCTCGCCGACCTTGCCGTCGGCCGCCGCCGTCTTCTCGCTGGCGATGTTGGCGCCGAGGAAGACGCCGTGCTGCCAGTCGAAGGACTCGGTGACCAGCGGTACGGCGGAGGCGCGGCGCCCGCCGAAGAGGATCGCGGAGATCGGGACGCCGCGCGGGTCCTCCCATTCGGGGGCGATGATCGGGCACTGGCTCGCCGGGACGGTGAAGCGGGCGTTGGGGTGGGCGGCCGGTGTGGTGGACGCGGGCGTCCAGCCGTTGCCCTTCCAGTCGGTGAGGTGCGCTGGGGGCTGCTCGGTCATGCCCTCCCACCACACGTCGCCGTCGTCGGTGAGGGCGACGTTGGTGAAGACGGAGTTGGCGTACAGCGTCTTGATGGCGTTGGCGTTGGTGTGCTCGCCGGTGCCGGGTGCGACACCGAAGAAGCCGGCCTCGGGGTTGATGGCGTAGAGCCGGCCGTCCTCGCCGAAGCGCATCCAGGCGATGTCGTCGCCGATGGTCTCGACGGTCCAGCCCGGGACGGTGGGCTCCAGCATCGCCAGGTTGGTCTTGCCGCACGCGGAGGGGAAGGCGGCGGCGACGTACGTGGACTCGCCGCGCGGCGGGGTGAGCTTGAGGATCAGCATGTGCTCGGCCAGCCAGCCCTCGTCGCGGGCCATGACGGAGGCGATCCGCAGGGCGTAGCACTTCTTGCCGAGCAGGGCGTTGCCGCCGTAGCCGGAGCCGTAGGACCAGATCTCCCGGTCCTCGGGGAAGTGCGAGATGTACTTGGTGTCGCTGCACGGCCAGGGCACATCGGCCCGGCCGTCGGCCAGCGGGGCGCCGACCGAGTGGACGGCCTTGACGAAGGGGCCGTCGGTGCCCAGTTCGTCCAGGACGGCGCTGCCCATCCGGGTCATCGTGCGCATCGAGACGGCGACGTAGGCGGAGTCGGTCAGCTCGACACCCATCGCGGACAGCGGTGAGCCGAGCGGCCCCATGCAGAAGGGGACGACGTACATCGTCCGGCCGCGCATCGACCCGCGGAAGAGGCCCGACCCGCCGGTGAAGACCTCCCGCATCTCGGCGGGGTCCTTCCAGTGGTTGGTCGGGCCCGCGTCGGCCTCGCGGCGCGAGCAGATGAACGTCCGGTCCTCGACGCGCGCCACGTCGGAGGGGTCGGAGGCCGCGTAGTACGAGTTCGGCCGCAGGGTCGGGTCGAGCTTGGTGAAGGTGCCCCTGGCGACGAGTCCGGCGGCGAGCCGGTCGTACTCCGCCTGCGAGCCGTCACACCAGACGATCTCGTCGGGCTGGGTGAGTTCGGCGATCTCGCCGACCCAGCGGGTCAGTTCCTTGTGTTCGGTGGGAGCCGCAATGCCGCGCGCCACGATCGCTCCGTCCCGCCGGATCCGCACAGACCGGCGTGAGAGTTGAGGGTTGGTTCGGCCCCGTGGGGGCTGCGGCCCGGACGCGTTCGTGGAGTGCTCATCCGGTGCCGACCGCACTCATATGAGTGTGGTCCTGGTCGCAGGAGTCTGTCCAGAGCACTCGGAGTGAGCCCCGCCACGGCCTGTCACCGCACGGACGGCGGCGGTCCACCGCCGGGCAACCTACGGTCACGTAGGTAGGATTGACGCCATGAGCGCCGTCGACAACACTGCAGAAGTGCCCTCGGAAGTCGATGGACTCGACCAGCTGAAACCCATAAAACCCAAGCTCAGAGGGTGGCTGCACGCGGGCATGTTCCCCGCGGTGCTGATCTCGGGCGTGGTGCTCACCGCCTTCGCACAGAGCAGCAGGGGACGGATCGCCTGCGCGGTGTTCGCGCTCTCGGCGTGCGCGCTGTTCGGCGTGAGCGCGCTCTACCACCGGGGTGACTGGGGTCCGCGCGCCGCCGGAATTTTGCGCCGGCTTGACCATGCGAACATCTTCCTGATCATCGCGGGCACCTACACACCGCTGGCGATACTGCTGCTGCCCGGCGGCACCTCGCGGCTGCTGCTGTGGATGGTGTGGGCCGGCGCGCTGGCCGGTATCGCCTTCCGGGTCTTCTGGGTCGGCGCCCCCCGCTGGCTCTACACCCCGTGCTACATCGCGCTGGGCTGGGTCGCGGTCTTCTTCCTGCCGGACTTCCTGCGCACCGGCGGGGTCGCCGTCCTGGTCTGCGTGATCACCGGCGGCCTGCTCTACAGCACGGGGGCGGCCGTCTACGGCTTCAAGCGGCCCAACCCGTCACCGCGCTGGTTCGGCTTCCACGAGGTCTTCCACTCCCTCACCCTGGTCGCGTTCATCGTCCACTACGTCGGCATCTCCCTGGTCGCCTACCAGCACGGATAGCCCCCGGCGGCACCGCTCCACCGAGCCCGCACCCCGATCGACGGGGGTGCGGGCTTTTCGCACGCCCGAATGAGAGCTACGCTCTTTTGATAGTTGCTTTCATTTGACGCACACTCCCAGGAGCCCCGATGTCCCTCCCGTCGTCCGCCGCGCCTCCCCAGCCGGACCCCCGGCGCTGGCTGGCGCTGATCGCGCTGTGCATGAGCATGCTGGTGCTCAGCTTCGACACCACGATCCTCAATGTCGCCCTGCCGACGATGGCCGACCGGATCGGCGCCGACACCGGCGACATGCAGTGGATCGTCGACTCCTACACCGTCGTCTTCGCCGCCGTGATGCTGCCCGCCGGCCTGATCGGCGACCGCTTCGGGCGGCGCCGGATGCTGGTCGCGGGCCTCGCGGTCTTCCTCGCCGGCTCCGTCATCGGCTCGCTGGTCGACACCCCCGGGCCGGTCATCGCCGCCCGTACGGTGATGGGCTTCGGCGGCGCCTTCGTGATGCCGCTGGCGCTCTCGGTGATCCCGTCGCTCTTCGGCGCGGCCGAACGCCCCAAGGCCGTCGCACTGGTCAGCACCGCGATGGCCTTCGGCATGCCGCTCGGCCCGATCATCGGCGGCACCCTGCTCCAGCACTTCTGGTGGGGCTCGGTCTTCCTGATCAACATCCCGCTGGTCGCGCTCGCGATCGTGGCCTGCTTCGCGCTGCTGCCCGAGACCACCGACCCGGCCGCGCCACGCGTGCACGCCACCAGCACCTTCTACGCCGCCGCGGGCCTGGGCGCACTCGTCTACGGCATCATCGAGGCGCCGTCCCGCGGCTGGGGCGACCCGCTGGTCGTCACGGTGCTCGCCGCCTCCATAGCGCTGCTGGCCGCACTCGTGCTGCGCGAGCGCACCGTCGAGCGGCCCATGCTCGACATGAGCCTGCTGCGCCAGCGCGGCTTCCTGTGGAACGCCGTCGCCGCCACCCTGGTCAGCTTCATCCTCACCGGCATGATCTTCGTCCTGCCGTCCTACCTCCAGACCACGCTGGGTTACGACGCCCTCGGCACCGGACTGCGGCTGCTGCCGATGATGGGCGGGCTGATGGTGGCCGCCAGGCTCGGCCCGGCGCTGGTCGCCAGGACCGGGCCGCGCCCGGTGATCGTCGCGGGGCTGCTCGCGCTGGCGGCCGGCGCCTTCCTCGGCGCCACCACCGCGGTCGGGGACGGCTACGGCGGCACCGCGCTGTGGCTGGCCGTCGCCGGGGTCGGCTTCGGCCTGTCGATCGTGCCGTCCATGAACAGCGCGCTCGGCGCCCTGCCGAGGGAGCGCGCGGGCAGCGGTTCCGGGCTGCTCCAGACGCTGCGGCAGACCGGTGCGGCGGTCGGCGTCGCGATCCTCGGCAGCGTGCTGGCCGCCGGCTACACCGACCGGCTCGACACCGGCGGGCTGTCGCCCGAGGCCGCGCACACCGCCCGCGACTCGGTCGTCGGCGCGCACGCGGTGGCCGCGCGACTCGGCGACCGGGCGCTGACCGCGTCCGCCGACGCCTCCTACCTGCACGGGATGAACCTGGCGCTGGTGGTGTGCGGGGCCGCCTCGCTGGCGACGGCGGTGCTGGTGGCGGCGTTCCTGCCCAACCCGCGCGCCGCCCGGCCCGCACCGGCCGAGGCCGCCGGCGCGGGCGCCGACGCGATGGCCGGGCAGCGGGCGGATGCCTGACAATGACGTCATGTCCCCTCGAACCTCCGATGCCACCCCCCGGGCCGGCCTGCGGGAACGCAAGAAGGTCCAGACCCGGCAGGCCATCCGCGCCGCCGCGTACCGGCTGTTCGCCGAGCACGGCTACGACGCCACGCCGGTCGACCGGATCGCGGCGGAGGCGGACGTCTCACCGAGCACGGTCTTCCGCTACTTCCCGACCAAGGAGGACATCGTCCTCACGGACGAGTACGACGACCTGATGGCGGACCTGCTGCGGAGCCGCCCGGCCGGCGAACCGCCGCTGGTCTCGCTGCGGATGGTCATGCACCAGGCGCTCAGCGGCGTGCTCAACGACCCCGCCGGGCGGGCCGAGATGGTGCAGCGCGAGGAACTGGTCCGGGACGTCCCGGCGATCCGGGCCCGCGCCCACGAGACCATGTCCGCGACGGGACGGCTGCTCGGCGGGATCATCGCGGACCGCACCGGGCGTCCCGCGGACGCGCTGGAGGTGCGGGTCTTCACCGCGGCCGTCTTCGGCGTCCTCCACGAGGCCACGATGTTCTGGGTCGAGAACGCCCCCGAGGACGACCTCCTGGGCCTCATCGACCGCTCCTTGCGCATCCTCAACCGCGGCCTCGACATCTAGGGCGTGTCGCCCGGCCGCTTTCCCCGGTGGGCGGGCGGCGTCCTCCGGCGATGTGCGACAGTGGGGCGAACTGCCCCGGTCCGACTGACCGATGGGCAGAACCGGAAGGGTGTACGGGGGCGTCCCTTGCCGGTGGACGGCCGGCCGCAAGGGGCCGGCCGGCGGGCGCTCGGGGAGGCGTGGCCTTGACTGCGGAGATCTACTTCAGCAACAACTACCGTGATCTGTGCCAGGAGCACGGCACCGGCGCGGGTTTCCAGTTCGAGTTCTCCTGCAACCGCTGCCAGGACACCTGGCGTTCGCCCTTCGAGGCGTACACCGGCGGCAGGATGGCCAGTTGGGTCGGCAAGGGCGTCACCGCCGCCTACGGCCTGCTCGGCCGTACCGGCAGCGGTGTCTCCAGCGCGGCCGACGGCCTGGCGGGGGCGAACTACGGCGGCTCGCGGGACGCCGCCTTCCAGCGCGCGATCAGCAACGCCCAGGGCCACTTCAACCGCTGCCCGCGCTGTACGAACTACGTGTGCAACCGCTGCTGGAACGCCGGCCAGGGCATCTGCCTGAGCTGCGCGCCCGATACCGCGGCCGAGGCGGTCGCCGCCCGGCAGCGCGGCCTGAACGACATGGTCTCCGAGCGCGCCTACAGCACGGGCCAGAACGCGGCGGGGGCCTTCGACGTCGGCGCCGACCGGCAGTTGGTGTGCCCGCGGTGCCAGGGCGAGACCCACGGCTCGGCCTTCTGCCCGCACTGCGGCCACCACTTGGCCCAGCGGGATGCGTGCGCTTCGTGCAGCGCCGAGATCCCCGCGGGCGCCGCCTTCTGCCCGGGCTGCGGCACCCGCCGCTGAGCCGGGCGGGGCGCCGGGGCGCCGGGGTCCGTTCCTCGGCGCCTGACGCGGGCGCCCGCGCGGGGCGAGCGGCCGGGCGCACGGTACGCGGTCGCCGCACGGCCCGAAAGCGGTCCCGCCGCCCCGCGCCGTACGCGGTCGCTCGGTGCGCGAGCCGTACGCCGCCGCGTGTGCTCATTGCGGGGTGCGGAGCTGGCTGCGCAGAGCGCGGGGGTCGGACGTCGGCGCGTCGCAGACGAAGTGGCGGCAGACGTACGCGGCGGCCCGGCCGCCGCGGGTCGGGCGCTGGAAGAGCAGCGGGAATTCCGTGGTGCCCTCCTCGCCGACGGCGACCACCGCACCGGGCGCGCCGCCCAGCAGGGCGGTGCGGTGCAGCTCTGCCGTGAGCGGGTCGCCGGTACGGCCGACCACGGCCACCTCGCGCGGCCCGTCGAGCGCGGCCTCGGCGACGGCGAGCCCCCAGCCGATGAACCGCGGCGCCTTCGCCGCCAGCGCGCCGACGACGCCGAGCGCCCGCTCCGCCGCCGTGCGGTGCGGCTCGGCGCCGGTGTGCGCGGCGTACGACAGCAGCGCGCCGGCCGCCGCGGTCCACCCGGACGGCGTCGCGTTGTCCGTGGGGTCCTGGGGCCGCCGGATGAGGGCCTCCGCGTCGTCCGCCGTGTCGTAGAGCGTGCCGTCGTCCGCGGTGAAGTGGTGCAGCACCGAGTCGAGCAGCAGCCCGGCGAAGTCCAGCCAGACGCCCTCGCCGGTGACCGAGGCGAGCGCGAGGAAGCCCTCGGCGACGTCGGCGTAGTCCTCCAGCACACCGTCGTTGGCACCCGCGACGCCGTCCCGCGAGGTGCGGGTGAGCCGGCCGCGTCCGTCGAGGTGGACGCGGACCAGCAGGTCGGCCGCGTCGACGGCGGCCTGCACCAGGTCCGTACGGTCGAAGTAGGCACCGGTCTCGGCGAGTGCGGCGATCGCCAGGCCGTTCCAGGCGGCGACAACCTTGTCGTCGCGGCCCGGGCGGGGCCGGCGGTCGCGGGCGGTGAGCAGCCGGTCGCGCACCGAGGCGACCCGGGAGGCGTCCACCACCCCGCCGCCCTGCGGGAGTTGGAGCACGGAGGCGCCCTCCTCGAAGGTGCCCTCCTGGGTGACCCCGAAGTATTCCGCGGCGAATTCCCCGTCGGCCTCGCCGAGTTCGGCGACGAGCTGGGCGGGCGTCCAGACGTAGTACGCGCCTTCGGCGTGCGCGCCGCTGCCGTCGTCGCTGTCGGCGTCCAGCGCGGAGGCGAACCCGCCCTCGTCGGTGGCGAGTTCGCCGATGATGAATTCGGCGGTCTCCAGCGCGACCCGGCGGGCAAGGTCGGAGCCGGTGGCCCGCCACAGGTGCGCGTAGACCCGGGTGAGCAGCGCGTTGTCGTACAGCATTTTCTCGAAGTGCGGTACGCACCAGTCGCGGTCGACGCTGTAGCGGGCGAAGCCGCCGCCGAGCTGGTCGTAGATGCCGCCGCGGGCCATCGCCTCGCAGGTGTCGCGGGCCATCTGGAGCGCGCCCTCGGCGCCGGTGCGGGCATGGTGGCGGAGCAGGAACTCCAGCGCCATGGACGGCGGGAATTTCGGCGCGCCGCCGAAACCGCCGCGCCGGGCGTCGTATTCGCGGGTGAGGCCGAGCAGCGCGCCGCTCATCTCGGCGTCACCGGGTGTGACGGCGGCCCCGTAGGCCCCGGCCCGGTCGGCGAGGTCGCGCACGATGCGCCCCGCGACGTCGCCGACCTCCTCGCGCCGGTCGCGCCAAGCGGCGACGACGCCCTCCAGGACGTCCATGAAGCCGGGCATCCCCTGCCGCGCCTGCGGCGGGAAGTACGTACCGAAGTAGAACGGCTCGGCGTCAGGCGTCAAAAACACCGTCATGGGCCAGCCGCCCTGCCCGGTCGCGGCCTGCACCGCCTCCATGTAGACGGCGTCGACGTCGGGCCGCTCCTCGCGGTCGACCTTGACGGAGACGAAGTGCGCGTTGAGATACCCCGCGGTCCCGGCGTCCTCGAAGGACTCGTGCGCCATGACGTGGCACCAGTGGCACGCGCTGTACCCGACGCTGAGCAGCACCGGCACCCCGCGCTTGCGGGCCGCCTCGAACGCGTCCCGCCCCCACGGCCACCAGTCCACCGGGTTGTCCGCGTGCTGCAGCAGATAGGGCGAGGTCGCGTCGCCGAGTCGGTTCACGGCAACACTCTGCCACGGTGAGCCGCCCAACGCGCAGAGCCGGACCGGAGAACGGCGCTGCGGGCCCGACAGCACGGATCGGCGCAGCGGGCGAGGCCGGTGCGGTCAGGCCGCGGAGCTCGGCAAACCGGGCGGCGAACCGGGTCGGTCAGCGGGTGTCCGCCTCAGGCCGGGGCAGTTCGTCCAGGTCAAGGGTGTAGTTGCGCCCGTCGGCCAGTTCGATGGGCAGCTCGCCCGAGCCGTACGTGTGCGTGTGCGCGGCGACGCAACCGGCGCCGGTGGGCCGGGTGTGGACGATGACCTCCCCGGCGTACGGGTCCACGACCGCGTAGACCGGAATACCGTGGCGACCGTACTTCGGGGTGCAGTCGTCGTAGTCCTTGCGCGCGGAGGAGACCGGCACCACCTCAGCGATCAGCAGCACGTCCTCGAAGCCGTAGCGCTTTCCCCGTCGATGCCGAAGAGGGCCGCATACCCCGTGGGGAATGCGGTGTTCATGACCGCTTCGACACTCATCGGCAGCTCCTTCCCGTCGCCCCTCAGGATATGGCGCCCCGCACGCGCGGGGTCCACCACGACGTGCATACGAGTTCACCGGCACGGCGGCACGGCACGCCGCATGGTCCCGCGAAAAAACCTTCCGCGCCGTGTCGATCCCGGCGTCAGCCGTTCGACGCTCCGGTGAGGGCACGGTGAGCGTCCCTCGGACGGTGATCGAACGGATGGAAAGAGAAAGAGGACGTCACGATGCGCTACATGATGCTGCTGCGGCTCGACCCCGCGAAGGCTCCCTCCGACGGGCCCAGTGAGCAGCTGATGACGGAGATGGGTGTGCTGCTGGAGGAGATGACCAAGGCCGGCGTGCTGCTGGACACCGGGGGGCTGCGGCCGGTCGGGAGCGGGGCGGTGATCCGGCAGTCCGGCGGGAAGCAGACCGTGCTCGACGGGCCGTTCACCGAGGCCAAGGAGGTCATCGGCGGCTACGCCATGCTCCAGGCGAAGTCGCTGGACGAGGCGGTGCAGTGGGCGTCGCGCTTCCTGGCCGTCCACGGGGACGAGTGGGAGATCGAGACCGAGATCAGGCAGGTGGAGGAGCCCGCGTAGGGCAGGGGAAAAACGCGGGGAGGGCCGTGGCGGGGCGCCGCTTTGCGAGGACGCCCCGCGGCTGCTCTGATGAGTGACCGTGACAGCAGCCGACGACCGTACTCCGCCGCCGCACGCCGACCGGGCCCGCCGGGCGGTGGAAGCGGTGTGGCGGATCGAGTCGCCGCGGCTGATCGCCGGGCTGACCCGGCTGGTGCACGACATAGGGGTCGCCGAGGAGCTGGCGCAGGACGCGCTGGTCGCCGCGCTGGAGCAGTGGCCGCGGGACGGGGTGCCGCGCAATCCGGGGGCGTGGCTGATGACCACCGCCAAGCGGCGCGGCATCGACCTGATCCGCCGCAACGAGACCTTCGCGCGCAAGCTGCAGCTGCTCGGCCACGAGCTGGAGACCGCCCAGGGCGCGGCGGCCTTCGACGCGCCCGGAGACGCCGCGGCCGACGACGGCGGCATCGGGGACGACCTGCTGCGGCTGGTCTTCGTCGCGTGCCACCCGGTGCTGTCCCGGGAGGCACGCGTGGCGTTGACGCTGCGGCTGCTCGGCGGGCTGACGACGGACGAGGTCGCGCGGGCCTTCCTGGTCGCGGAGCCGACCGTCGCGCAGCGCATCGTACGGGCCAAGCGCACCCTGGCGAAGGAGAAGGTGCCGTTCGAGGTGCCGCGGGGCGCCGAGCTGGCGCAGCGGCTGGCGTCGGTGCTCGAAGTGGTCTACCTGATCTTCAACGAGGGCTACTCCGCGACCGCGGGCGACGACTGGATGCGGCCCGGGCTGTGCGAGGACGCGCTGCGGCTGGCCCGGGTGCTGCAAGGGCTGATGCCGGCCGAGCCGGAGGTGCACGGGCTCGCGGCGCTGCTCGAAGTGCAGGCGTCGCGGTCGGCGGCGCGGACGAGGGGCGGCGCCCCGGTGATGCTGCTCGACCAGGACCGCAGGCGCTGGGACCAGTTGCTGATCCACCGCGGTTTCGCGGCGCTGGCCCGGGCGGACGCGGCGGCCAGGGCGCGCGGGGCCGCGCCGGGACCGTACGCACTCCAGGCCGCGATCGCCGCGTGCCACGCGCAGGCGGTACGGGCCGAGGACACCGACTGGCCGCGGATCGCCGGCCTCTACCGCGCGCTGGCCGGCACCGCGCCCTCGCCCGTGGTGGAGCTGAACCGGGCGGTGGCGGTCGGCATGGCGGAGGGTCCCGCGGCCGGGCTCGTGCTGGCCGACGCGCTGGCGGCGGGCGGCGCGCTGGAGGGCTACCACCTGCTGCCGAGCGTCCGCGGCGACCTGCTGGCCCGGCTGGGCCGTACGGCCGAGGCGCGGGACGAGTTCGTCCGGGCGGCCGGCCTGACCCGCAACGGCGCCGAGCGCACCCTGCTGCTCCGCCGCGCGGCCGACTTGGGGGCGGCGTCCTGAGGCCGGCCGGACGTACGGCCGCACCGTGCCCAGGCCCGCCACGCCCGCGGCCCGCCCGTGTCCTGAGCCGGGCAGGGGTCTGGCAGGACGCAGGCAGCACCCGGGCAGGAACGTGCCGGGAATCGATCAACAACGGTCGGCAAAGCGTCAGAACCTGGCTACGGATGGGCCTCGGAAAGCCAAAGCCGTACCCCCACTGTCTCGCGTACTCGCCCCGGCAGTAACGGATTCGGCACCGGATCGGACCGGCCCACCGTCGTGGTGCTGCACGGGCCGCCCGGCAGCGGGCGCACCGCGCTCGCGGTGCGCGCGGCACGGCAGTTGAAGGACCAGTTCAGGGGGGCGTGCGTGGTGGACCCGCGCGGCACCGCGTGGACGCTGACCCAGCTGGCCAGGGCGCGGCTGGCGCGCGGCGAGGCCCGGGAGGCGGCCCGCGACCTGGACGAGGCGGTGCAGCGGCACCGGGCGAGCGAGGACGCCCGCGGTGAGGCGTGGACGCTGTAGTACCTGGGGCAGGCCCTGGAGGAGTGCGGCGACACCGACGCGGCGCTGCGCACCCTGGAGCGGTCGCGCACGATGTTCTCGCGGATGCGGGACGTCTACGGTCTGGCGTGCGCCCGGCACCACTCGGCGCGGGTCACCCGTGATCAGCGCGCGGCCCGTACTGGCAATCTGCGCAACAGCGGTTTCGCCCGGCAGCTGCTCCAGGACGCCGGGCAGGACTTCCGGCGGATCGGCGTGGAGCACGGCGAGGCGTGGTCGTGCGTGGAGCTGGCGGTGATCGACGCGGGCAACGGGCGTCTGGTGGAGGCGATGACGCTGCTGGACGAGGCGGCCGGGCTGTTCGGCGGGCTCGGCGACCGGCGCGGCCAGGACTGGGCGGCCTTCCCGCGGGCCACGGTGCTGCCGCTGCCGGCGCCCGTGCCGGGCGCGGACCCGGCCGACGGCTCACGGCAGGCGCTGGCGGCGCTGCGCGGCCTGCTGGCCCAGGACGACCACCCGGCCCGCGATCCGGATCTGGACGAATACGCGGAGGCGTACGCGCTGCTGCTGGAGCGCGGCAGCGCGGTTCCGGGCGGGCCGTGGGAGGCCTGGCGGCTCGGCATGGCTCCGGGGCGCGCGGCCCGCATGGTGATGGCGGTCCCGGCGCTGACGGAGTCCGGCTGAGGTCAGGCGCCCCGGCCGGCCTCGGAATCGGCGGCGGAAGCAGAGGAGGCGGCGGAGGCGGCCGACGCGGACGCGGCGGCGGCCTTGCCGGCCGCAGGCTGCTTCGGGACGGCCGGCTGCTCGGGCACGTCCGGCTGCTCCTCGAAGTCGATCTTCTTCATCTGCTTGCCCATGTTCTTCATGAGCATCCACAGCCCGAAGGCGATGGCGGCGAAGATCACGAATCCGAGGAGCCCCGGCGTCACCTTGTCCTGGTTCACCTCGGCGAGCGGGACCAGCGGGCGGCCGAAGGCGTGGGTTGCTGTCACGCCCCCCATTGTCGCCTAGTGCTCCCTGACGCCCGCAAAGAGGTCGTCCTCCGGGAGCGAGACGTCCACCCGGGTCTTCGCCAGCTCGTAGTCCTCGGTCGGCCAGACCTCCCGCTGGAGGTCCATCGGCACCCGGAACCAGCCGCCGTCCGGGTCGATCTGGGTGGCGTGCGCGAGCAGCGCCCTGTCACGGATCTCGAAGAACTCGGAGCACGGCACGTGCGTGGAGATGTTCCGCTCGGGCCGGGCGAACTCGTCCCAGCGCTTGAGCCACTCCCCGTAGGGCGACTCCATGCCGCGGGCCTCGATCGCCTCGTGCAGGGCGAGGGTGCGGGCCTTGTTGAAGCCCTGGTTGTAGTAGAGCTTGAGCGGGGTCCAGGGCTCGCCGGCCTCGGGATACCGCTCCGGGTCGCCGGCCGCCTCGAAGGCCACCATGGAGATCTTGTGGGTCATGATGTGGTCGGGGTGCGGGTAACCGCCGTTCTCGTCGTAGGTGGTGATCACCTGCGGCTTGAACTCGCGGATCAGCTTCACCAGCGCGCCGGCCGCCTCGTCCACGTCCTGCAGGCCGAAGCAGCCCTCGGGCAGCGGCGGCAGCGGGTCGCCCTCGGGCAGGCCGGAGTCCACGAAGCCGAGCCAGGCCTGCTTGACGCCCAGGATCTCCCGGGCCTCGTCCATCTCCTTGGCCCGCACCTCGTGGATGTTCTCCTCGATGTAGGGGTCGCCCTGGAGCTTGGGATTGAGCACGGAGCCGCGCTCGCCGCCGGTGCAGGTGGCCACCAGTACGTCCACCCCTTCCGACACGTACTTGGCCATGGTGGCGGCACCCTTGCTCGACTCGTCGTCGGGATGCGCGTGTACGGCCATCAGTCGAAGCTGCTCAGTCAAGGCTGGTGTCCTCAAAGTCCCGTTGGTTCCTGCACTGGTTCCTGGAGCCCCCTCGGTGGGCGGAGGGTGCACGCCTTCTATAGTGACCGAGCGAGGGGACGAATAATTCCGCGGTCAGTGAACTGGAGAACGATCATGGCGGCTGTCCAGGCCGGTCCGCAGAGCTCCCCGCCCGAAGGCCGCTACGGACCGGGCGCGGACGCCCGTGCCGACCGCAAGCTGCGCATCGCCGCCGTCGTGGCGGGTGTGCTGGTCGCGGCGGGCGTCGGCTGGTACGGCTACGACTCGCTGACCGGCGACAAGGTCAGCGGGCAGGTGGTGGCCTTCGAGGCGGTCTCCGACCAGTCGCTGCAGATCCACCTGGAGGTCCACAAGGGCGCCGGCGCCGTCGCGGTGTGCACCGTCCGCTCGGTGGGCTCCGACCACGCCGAGGTGGGCCGCAAGGACGTGCGCCTGGCGCAGCACGGCAAGCAGGTCGACACCGTCGTCACGGTGCGCACCACCGCCCGCGGCCAGACCGGCGAACTGGTCGGCTGCAGCGCCGCGCCCCGCGGCTGACACCCCGGCGGCCGGCCCCCGCGGGCGACGCGGCCCGCCGCTTACCCGCTCCCTTCACCCGCCGGTAATTGTTAGGCTCGTGGTTTCGTCCCGGCTACCGGTGGCAATGCAGTTCTTCACGACAGTACCGACGAGGAGCACCCGTGACACAGACCAGCGACAACGTCACCTGGCTCACCCAGGCGGCGTACGACCAGCTCAAGGCCGAGCTGGAGCATCTGTCTGGTCCGGCGCGCGCCGAGATCGTCGCAAAGATCGAGGAAGCCCGCCAGGAAGGCGATCTCAAGGAGAACGCCGGCTATCACGCGGCGCGTGAGGACCAGGGCAAGCTGGAGCTGCGCATCAGGCAGCTCAACCAGATCCTGGAGTCCGCGAAGGTGGGCGAGGCCCCGGCGGACGACGGTGTGGTGGCCCCCGGCATGGTGGTCACGATCGCCTTCGACGGCGACCCCGACGACACCACGACCTTCCTGCTCGGCTCCCGGGAGGGCATCTCCAGCGACCTGGAGACGTATTCGCCGCAGTCGCCGCTGGGCCGCGGGGTGGCCGGCAAGCGGACCGGCGACGACGCCACGTACGAGCTGCCGAACGGCAAGAGCGCGTCGGTGAAGATCCTCGACGTCAAGCCGTACCAGGGCTGAGGCCGCCGGCACGCGAACGGGCCCCCTGCGGAGGACCGCCGGGGGCCCGCTGTCGGCCACAGCCGCGTCAGGCACGTGCGTACGGCCGCGTGGCGCGCGGGAGGCCGCGCGCCACGCGTGGAGCCGGGCCTTACGCCGTCGCCGAGCGGTACTTGCGGACCGCCAGGGTGCGGAAGGCCGCGATGATGAGCACGGACCAGATCAGCGAGGCCCACACCGGGTGCTGCATCGGCCAGGCGCCGGAGTGGACCACGCCCGGGTTGCCGAACAGCACGCGGCAGGCCTGGACGGTGGCGCTGAACGGGTTCCAGTCCGCGATGTGCCGCAGCCACGGCGTCATCCCGGCGGTGGACACGAACGCGTTGGAGACGAAGGTCACCGGGAACAGCCAGATCAGGCCGCCCGAGGTGGCCGCCTCCGGGCTGCGCACCGACAGGCCGATCAGCGCGCCGATCCAGGAGAAGGCGTAGCCCAGCAGGAGCAGCAGCGCGAAGGCGCCGAACATCCGCGGCACCCCGTTGTGGATCCGCCAGCCGACCAGCAGGCCGACGCAGGCCAGCACCACCAGGGTCAGCGCGGTCTGCACCATGTCGGCGAGCGTGCGCCCGGTGAGCACCGCGCCCCGGGACATCGGCAGCGAGCGGAAGCGGTCGATCAGGCCCTTGCTCATGTCGTCGGCGATGCCCGCGCCGGCGCCCGCGGTGGCGAAGGTGACGGTCTGCGCGAAGATGCCCGCCATCAGGAACTCGCGGTAGTCGCCGGCGTCGGAGGTGCCGCCGATGTTGACGGAGCCGCCGAAGACGTAGCTGAACAGCACCACGAACATGATCGGCTGGATGAGCCCGAAGATCACGACCTCGGGGATGCGCATCATCCGCAGCAGATTGCGCTTGGCGACCACCAGCGAGTCGTGCGCGGACTGGATGACGCCGCCGCGGGGGCGGGGCGCCAGGGTCACCTGCGGCGGGGTGTCGGTCGCGGCACTCACTTGACGGCCTCCTTGGTGACCGGTCCTGCCGCGTCCTCGGCGGCCTTCTTCCCGTCCCCGCCGCCCTCGCCGTCGCCGTCCTGCTCCTCGGCCGCGTGGCCGGTGAGCGAGATGAAGACGTCGTCGAGGGTGGGGCGGCGCAGGCCGATGTCGTCGATCTCGATGCCCTGGGCGTCGAGGTCGCGGATCACCTCGGCGAGCAGCTTGGCGCCGCCGCTGACCGGGACGGTGATCTGGCGGGTGTGCTGCTCGATCTTGACGTCGCCCTTGCCGTGCGCGGCCATCGCGCGGGCCGCGTCCTCGATCCGGTCCCGCTCGTGCACCACGACCTCGACGCGCTCGCCGCCGATCTGCGCCTTGAGCTGGTCGGAGGTACCGCGGGCGATGACCTTGCCGTGGTCGATGACGCAGATGTCGTGGGCGAGGTGGTCGGCCTCCTCCAGATACTGCGTGGTGAGCAGCACGGTGGTGCCGCCCGCGACCAGTTCCTGGACGACCTCCCAGAGCTGCTGCCGGTTGCGCGGGTCGAGTCCGGTGGTGGGCTCGTCCATGAACATCACCGGCGGGCTGACCACCAGGGCCGCCGCCAGGTCGAGCCGGCGGCGCATGCCGCCGGAGTAGGTCTTGGAGATCCGGTTGGCGGCGTCGGTGAGGTTGAACCGCTCCAGCAGCTCGTCGGCCCGCTTGCGGGCGGCCTTCGCGCTGAGCTGGTACAGCTCGCCGACCATCTGGATGTTCTCCCGGCCGGTGAGGAATTCGTCGACCGCGGCGAACTGCCCCGACAGGCCGATGTGCCGGCGGACCTCGTTGGGGTGCTTGAGTACGTCGATGCCCGCGACGGTGGCCCTGCCGCTGTCCGGTTCCAGCAGTGTGGTCAGGACCCGGACAGCGGTGGTCTTCCCCGCCCCGTTGGGCCCGAGCAAACCGAGGACCGTGCCCTCCGGCACGTCAAGGTCCACTCCCCCCAGTGCCCTGACATCGCCGAAGGTCTTGACCAGACCTTCGGCATAGATGGCGCCCGGCATTTTTTCGCTCCCGTCCGTTGCTTCGCTGTGCTGTACGGCTTGTACGACCGGTCGGACGGCCGAAACTCATCGGCCGACGATTGCGGGAGGCCCCCCGTGTGCGAACGGTTCGGCGGGCGCTCTCGCGATACACCGCGAGAATGTCAGACGCGATATATCGCGTCAAGCGATTCACCGCGTACGGTGCCGCCGCGGCGCATCGGAGCACGTCAGGCGATCACCACATAACCGGCGTCCTCCAGCGCCGCGCCGACCGCGGCGCAGTGCTCGGAGCCCTTGGTCTCCAGGTGCAGTTCGACCTCCGCCTCGGTGAGCCCGAGCCGCGGGTCGGTCCGCACATGACTGACGTCGAGGACGTTAGCGTCGACCACTGACAACACCCCCAGGAGCGTGGCCAGCGCCCCCGGCCGGTCGGTCAGCCGCAGCCGCAGCGACAGGTAGCGGCCCGCAGCCGACATGCCGTGCCGCAGGGTGCGCTGCATCAGCAGCGGGTCCACATTGCCGCCGGACAGCACGGCGACGACCGGCCCCTCGTACGCCTCGGGCGCGGCCAGCAGCGCGGCCACCGAGCTGGCCCCGGCCGGCTCCACCACCAGCTTCGCCCGCTCAAGGCACAGCAGCAGCGCGGACGACAACTGGTCCTCGGACACCGTCACCACGTCGTCCAGCAGGTCCCTGATCACCGCGAACGGCACATCGCCGGGCCGGCCGACCATGATGCCGTCGGCCATCGTGGCCACCGAGCCCAGCGCCACCGGACGCCCGGCCGCCAGCGAGGGCGGATAGGCGGCGGCGCCCGCTGCCTGCACCCCCACGATCCGTACCTCGGGGCGCAGCGCCTTGACCGCCACCGCGATACCGGCCGCGAGCCCGCCGCCGCCGACGCCCACCACGATGGTGCGCACCTCGGGGCACTGCTCCAGGATCTCCAGGCCGACGGTGCCCTGCCCGGCGATGATGTCCGGGTGGTCGAACGGGTGGATGAAGACCGCGCCGGTCTGCTCGGCGTACTCGATGGCCGCCCGCAGCGTCTCGTCCACGACCGCGCCGTGCAGCCGCACCTCGGCGCCGTAGTCGCGGGTCGCGGCGACCTTCGGCAGCGGGGCGCCGACCGGCATGAAGACCGTCGAGCGCACCCCGAGCAGCGCCGCCGCGAGCGCCACGCCCTGCGCGTGGTTGCCGGCGCTCGCCGCCACCACGCCGGCCGCGCGCTGCTCGGCGCTGAGGCCGGCGATCCGCACGTAGGCGCCGCGGATCTTGAAGGAGCCGGTGCGCTGGAGGTTCTCGCACTTGAGGTGCACCGGTGCGCCGATCAGCGACGACAGGTGCCGGCTGGTCTCCATCGCGGTCATCCGGGCCACACCGGAGAGCATTTTGTGCGCGCCGCGCACATCGTCGAGCGTGATCGGGTGGGGCGCGGAAGGTGCCGGTCTGTCCATACGACCAGTCTCGCAGTCCCCCGCCCGCGCCACGCCCGGGGCACGGCCGGGGCAGGGGTGCGCCGGTGACCGCACGGCATGGTCAGGACGCGGTTGCGGTTTGTCAGTGCAGGGTCACCGAGGCAGTCGGTCCGCGTACTCTTCTCCCAACTTCCCGCCGTCCGATCCCCCTTCGCAGGACCGACAGAACGCGAGCTTCAAGGTCATGTCCAAACCGACGGAGACCTCGTCCGAACTCCTCGATCGCCTCCAGCACCAGGTGGCGCTTTTCGCCCGCCGCGCGGAGCAGACCCGGCTCGGAGGAGTGGGCAAGGCCCGCAACTCCATGGACCGCGCCGCATATCTGCTGCTCAACCGGCTCGACCGGGAGGGACCGATGGGTGTCAAGGCGCTCGCCGAGTCCATGGGCATCGACTCCTCCACGGTCACCAGGCAGGTGGCGCCGCTGGTCGACACCGGCCTGGTCAAGCGCACCTCGCACCCGGACGACGGCCGGGCCGTGGTCCTGGCCGTCTCACCGCGCGGCCGGGGCCGACTCGACGAGGTGCGCGATTCGCGCCGCCGGCTGATGGCCGAGGTCACCGACGGCTGGACGCCGGATGAGCGGGAGGTCTTCACCGACCTGCTCGTCCGGTTCAACACCGCGCTGGCCGACTGGCACGCCGGGCTCGGACGCGGCGACGACGAGGTGCCCGCGGCGGCGGAAGGGGCGCCGCGTACGGCTGGTGCGTTCGAGTCGCAGGGGAACACGCAGGGGGCTTGACCGGGAACACCCGGTTGCCGTCCCATGTCCGCGTGGGCAAGCGCCGGGTGGCAGCGGAAATCCGACGGGACGCCGAATTCGCGGCGTTCGCCGCCGGGGCGGCGGGCCGGCTGCTGCATGCCGCGACACTGCTCACCGGTGACCCGGAGCAGGCGGAGAAGCTGCTGACCGCGACCCTCGCCCGCACCTACGCCGACTGGCTGCGGATGCGCGCCGACGACCCGTACGACCAGGCGAGGGCGGAGCTGGTGCGCCGCTTCGCCTACCGCCCGTGGTGGCGCCGCCCGGGCGGCGGTGTCCTGCGGCGGCTCACCCCGCGCGAACGCCTGGTCGTCACGCTGCGGTATTTCGAGGGCGTGGCCGAGGAGCAGACCGCCGCGCAGCTCGGGCTGGCCGCCGAGCGGGTCAGGGCGATCGGTGCCAGGGCCTCGTCGACCCTGCGCAGCCACCGCTACGAGCCCGCGGCCCCGGCCGGCGCCGCGCCGCGGCCGGGGGCCGCGCCGCGCACGGTCGCCGAGGCCCGCGACCGCGCGGACGGCGCCGCCGCGCGCCGGGCGGCGCAGGGGGCGGCGCAGTGAGCCGGGCCGGCCGCGGGGCCGCGTCTTGAGCGGGGCGCCGAACCGGCGGGACGACGAGGTGCGGCGGCTGCTCGACACCCCGCACCCGATGGTGCCGGCCGGTCTGGTGGCCGTGGCCACCGTGCGGGGGCGGCGTACGGTACGCCGCCGCCGCTTCGCGCACCATGTGCTGTGGGTGCTGCTGCTGGCCGCCGTCGCGGCCGGGATCGCGCTGGCCGTCATGGCCTGGCCCGATCACCACGACCCGGCCGGCCGCACCGGCGACGACACCTGGTGGGCGCCGGTGAGCATGGGCCGGGTCACGGCGCCGCCGCTGCCCTGAGCCGGCGGCGCGACCTCAGCCGAGGGCCTGGCCCAGGTCGGCCAGCAGATCGTCGGCCGCTTCGATGCCGACCGAGAGGCGTACCAGGTCGGAGGGGACCTCCAGCGCGGAGCCGGCCACCGAGGCGTGCGTCATGCGGCCCGGGTGCTCGATGAGCGACTCGACGCCGCCCAGCGACTCGCCGAGGGTGAACAGCTCGGTACGGTCGCACACCGCGACGGCCGCCTCCTCGCCGCCGGTGACCCGGAAGGACACCATCCCGCCGAAGGACCGCATCTGCTTGGCGGCGATCTCGTGGCCCGCGTGCCCGGGCAGCCCCGGGTAGTAGACCTGCTGGACCTTGGGGTGCGCGGCCAGCAGCTCCGCCACCCGGGAGGCGTTGGCGCTGTGCCGGTCCATCCGTACCGCGAGGGTCTTGATGCCGCGCATCACCAGCCAGGCGTCGAAGGGGCCCGCGACCGCGCCCATCGCGTTCTGGTGGTAGGCCAGCTCCTCGCCGAGCCCGGCGTCCGAGGTCACCAGGGCGCCGCCGACCACGTCGGAGTGGCCGCCCATGTACTTGGTCGTCGAGTGCACCACCACGTCGGCGCCCAGCGCGAGCGGCTGCTGGAGGTAGGGGCTGGCGAAGGTGTTGTCGACCACCAGCCGCACCCCGGCCTGCTCGGCCACCCCGGCGAGCGCGGCGATGTCGGTGATACCCAGCAGCGGGTTGGACGGTGTCTCGACCCAGATGAGTTTCGTCTCGGGCCGCACCGCGTCGCGTACCGCCTGCACGTCGGAGGTGTCGGCCACCGACCAGGTGACGCCCCAGCGCTCCACGACCTTCGCGAACAGCCGGAAGGTGCCGCCGTAGGCGTCGTTCGGGATCACCACGTGGTCGCCCGGGGCGAGCACGGTACGCAGCAGGCAGTCCTCGGCCGCCAGGCCGGACGCGAAGGCCAGCCCGCGGCTGCCGCCTTCCAGCGCCGCCAGGTTCTCTTCCAGCGCGGTCCTGGTCGGATTGGCCGACCTGCTGTATTCGTAGCCGCCGCGCAGGCCGCCGACGCCGTCCTGCTTGTACGTCGACACCTGGTAGATCGGTGTGACGACGGCGCCGGTCTGCGCGTCCGCCGGCTGGCCCGCGTGGATGGCCAGGGTCTCGAAGTGCTGATCGCTCATGGCGCCGAGCGTAGTGCCACCGGCGGGCCGGACCGGGCCAGGAATCCCCGGCGCGGTCCGGACGTTGACGCCTGTGGAGCCGAAGCGGCTCCGACCCCCATGCGCCGGAGGAGATCCGCCGATGCTGTTCAACAGCTTCAAGAAGCAGCTGCCCACCGCCGACGAAGCCCTGCCCGGCCGCGCGCACCCCGACTTCCAGGTCCCCGCCCGGCACACCGTGCTCGGCAAGCCCCTGGAGGGGCCGTATCCCGAGGGCCTTGAGGTCGCCGACTTCGGCCTCGGCTGCTTCTGGGGCGCCGAGCGCAAGTTCTGGGAGACCCCGGGCGTGTGGACGACCCTGGTCGGCTACCAGGGCGGCCACACCGCCTACCCCTCGTACGAGGAGGTCTGCTCCGGCAGGACCGGGCACACCGAGGCCGTGCGAGTGGTCTACGACCCGGGGCTGGTCTCGTACGACCAGCTGCTGAAGGTGTTCTGGGAGGCCCACAACCCGACCCAGGGCTTCCGCCAGGGCAACGACGTCGGCACCCAGTACCGGTCGGCCGTCTACACCCACTCCCCGGCCCAGGCCGGGGCGGCGGACGCCTCCAGGGCCGCCTACCAGTCCGTACTGACCGCGGCGGGGCACCCCGAGATCACCACCGAGGTCCTGCCGGCCGGCCCGTTCTACCCGGCCGAGCCCTACCACCAGCAGTACCTGGACAAGAATCCCGCGGGTTACTGCGGCATCGGCGGGACCGGCGTGTCCTGCCCGGTGGGTGTGGCGAAGGCCTGAGCCCCGGCCCCGCCGGGCAGCACCGCCCGGCGGGGTACCGCGGGGTGCCGCCCGGCGGGACAATGGCCCGGGTCAAGCGCCGTACGGGCGGACCGGCCGCCGAGCGGCAGCGAGGGGACGAGCATGCTGTTCGCACGGAACCGCACTCTGCGCATGCCCACCGAGCAGGAGGCGCCGCCGGGACGCCCGGCGCCGGCCTACGCGGTGCCCGAGCGGCACACCGTGCTCGGGACCGCCCTCCAGGGGCCGTATCCCGAGGGCTTCGAGACCGCCGAGTTCGCGCTGGGCTGCTTCTGGGGCGCCGAGCGCAGGTTCTGGCAGCGCAGGGGCGTGTGGACCACGGCGACCGGCTTCCAGGGCGGCTTCACCCCGCACCCGGTGGACGACGAGATCCGCACCGGCCGGACCGGCCACGCGGAGACCGTACGGGTCGTCTTCGACCCGGCCGTGGTCGGCTACCGCGACCTGCTCCAGATCTTCTGGGAGGGCCACGACCCCACCCAGGGCTTCCGCCAGGGCAATGACGTCGGCACCCACGTCAGGTCGATCCTGTTCACCCGCTCCGCGGCCCAGCGGGCGGCGGCCGAGGAGACCCTGGCCGGCTACCAGCAGGCGCTGACCGCCGCCGGGTACGGCGCGATCACCACCGAGATCCTGCCCGCCGAGCGGTACCCGTTCTATCCGGCGAGTGCCGACCACCAGCAGTATCTGGACAGATATCCGGCGGGTTACTGCGGTCTCGGCGGCACCGGGATCTCCTGCCCGGCGGCCCCGGCCAGGGCCGAGGGCTGACCCGGACGGACGACGCCCCCCGGCGAACCGCGTGACGCGGGCTGCCGGGGGGCGTGCGGTTCAGGCGCGGGTCACCAGGTCGAAGGAGCGGGGGGAGCGACCACGTCGGGGCGGTCGTTGCAGGTGATGGTGTTGGGGAGTTCCCAGGGCGCCAGCCAGGGGCCGGTGGTGCCGCCGCCGTCGTTGCCGCCGAGGTCGGTGACGCCGAACTCGGAGCCGGTCGCCGGGAAGTTGAAGGAACCGCAGTTGTTGATGCCGACGGCACCGACATTGCGGGCGTCGACGTTCTGGAAGGTCGCGCCGCCCGAGACGCGGGCGCTCAGCACGGAGGTGCCGGTGCCGTCGACCTGGATGTCCTTGAAGTGGACGTTGGTGATGGAGTAGAGGTCCTTCACCGGGAAGTCGCTGACCAGCATGATCGCGTTGTAGGTGCTGTCGAGGAAGTGGTCGCCGGTCACCTGGATGTCGGCGCCGATGTTCTTCTCCAGCGCGTAGAACCAGATCGCGCCGAGCCCGATGTTCCAGTTCAGCTCGTACGTGCCGGCCCGGACCGTGGTGTTGTCGGCGATCGACAGCTTGCCGGTGAAGGCCTCGGAGCCGAAGCGCGAGCCGACGTGGAGGGCGCTGCCCTCGCGGATCGGGTCGGCGATCAGGTTGGCCGACACGGTGTTGTCCGTACCGCCGTAGACGGCGATGCCGTTGGCCAGCACCGGGGTCTGCACGGTGTTGTGGTCGATGGTGTTGTTCGCGTCCTCGGTCTTCTCCGACCACATCGCCAGCGCGTCGTCACCGGTGTTGCGCAGGAAGTTGTCGGAGATCGACGAACGCGTCACACCGGTGTGGAAGTTGATGCCGTCGGCGATCTGGTCGACGATCACGTTGCCGGTGATCCGCAGATTGCTCATCGGGCCGTCGAACCACATGCCGACCTTGGTGTGCTGGATGTACAGGCCGTCGATGGTGGAGTTGCTGAGCGAGCCGCCGATCCCGTTGACCTGGTCGGTGTCGATCCGCTCGCGCACGTCGCCCTGGATCGCGAAGCCGGACAGGTGCACGTCAGAGCTGCCGCCCGCCGACGCGTCCTTGCCGTAGAAGCCGACGCCGGTGTGGACCGAGCCGTCGGCCGCCGGGGTCGCCAGGTCCACCTGGTGGCCCTTGATGACGGTGTACCAGCTGCCCGCGCCCTCGATGGTGACGTGGTCGACGATGATGTGCCGGCTGACCTGGTAGGTGCCCGGCGGGATGTAGACCTTGAGGTGGGAGCGCTGCGCGAAGGCGATGGCCTTGTCGATCGCGCCGGCCGAGTCCTTGCGGCCGGTCGGGTCGGCGCCGAAGAGCAGCACGTTGGCGGCCAGCAGGTCGACCTTGGGCGGTGCGACCAGCTGCGAGTCCAGCAGGTCCACGGTGGTGGCCGCGGCCCCGGCCGGCACGGACAGCCGTACGGTCTGGCCGGCCCGGTAGGTACGGCCGAGCAGCAGCCGCTGCTCGTCGTAGAAGTGGTTGGGCCGGAAGGGCTTGGCGAAGACCGGCGTCGGGGTGGTGTCCTGCGGCACGCAGGCGCACTCGGTGACCCAGTAGTCGGGGTGCAGGATGTCGGCCGCGGGGTCGTTCGAGAACGGGTAGAGGTTGTACAGCCAGGCGTACTGCGAGGTCAGCGTCAGGGTCTGCTTCGCGCCGCCGTCGACGGTGACGTTCAGCGGCGAGGTGCGCCCGCCGCCGCCCGTGGCGTCGGGGATGCTGTAGCGCACGTTGATCGCGTTGGCGGCGCTCGGCAGCGTGAACTCGACGTACTGCCCCGGCTGGAGGGTCACCGCGCTGCGGCCCGACGCCTCGGCGGGCAGGGTGTAGGCGGCGCGGCCCGGGCCGATGACGGTGCCGTTGGTGGTGGCGTTCTCGGCCTCCTGCTCGGCGAAGCCGACGTCGGCGCCGCGTCCCGCGGTGAGCGCCGGGGCGAGCGCGGCACGGGTGACCACGGCCTTGCCGCTGCCGCTCGCACTGCCGCTGTGCGCACCGCCGGTGCCGGCGACCGCCGTTCCGCCGGCCAGTACGCCGAGCGCGGCCGCGACGGCGGTCGCCGAGGCGACCGTCACCGCGGCTCTTCGCCGCGGGCCTCTGGACCATCTCGCCACAGCACCGGTGATGCTCCGTGACATCGAATGCTCGATTCTCTCGGGACAGGCTCAGGTGGGGGTCGCCCGGACGCCCGCACCGCTCCCGGTCTGACGGGGACCCCCGGGCGAAGCTCGGAGGGCGAGGCGGGGCGGGCGTCGGGGTGAGGTGACATTAGGTCCGCGACGTCCGGTTCCACAAGGCTCGTGCGAGATGATTTCGTCTGTTTGGCGTCCAGCTACGCACAGTTGCGAGATTTTTGCGTCAACCGATACGTGCGTTGCACCCCGCGATCGGTGGGCCGATCAGTGGCCCCTTCGCGTACCGCCGCCGTGACGCACGTCTCACATCGGCCGGTACTTCGTAACCCCACGGACATTTCGCGGTGGTTTTGCAAGGATGGCCGGGAGCGGTCCGACTGACGTCGGTTCTGCGGGGCAGACGGTGCGGGCGAGGGTGCGTCGGGATTTCGGTGGACGTCGGTGGAGGGGCAGGGGCTGCGCTATGGGACTGGGGAACGGGTCGACGTCGGTACTCACCGCGAAGCGGCCGTTCCCCAGACCGCGGGTGCCGCTGCCGACCAGACTGCCGCAGCTGCTTCCCGAACTGCTGCTGCTCTTCGCGGTGGACTCGATCTACAAGTACGGCCGCAAGGTCGCCAACGGGCAGACGGACGCGGCCTATCGGCACGCTGACAACGTCTGGTCCTTCGAGCGGGCGTTGCACCTGCCGAGCGAGCACTCGGTGCAACAGCTCATGCTGCACAGCGAGACGGTGATCCACACCGCCAACTACCTCTACGCCACGGTGCACTTCCCGGCGATGGCCATTTTCCTGGGCTGGATGTTCGTCAAGAAGCGCGCGCACTACCTCTGGATCAGGCGGGCGATCGTGATCCAGACGATGCTGGCGCTGATCGGCCATCTCTTCTTCCCGCTCGCCCCGCCGCGGATGCTGCACGGCGCCGGCATGATCGACACCGCGTCGGTCTACGGTCCCGCCGTCTACGGCAAGCCGGACGGCGACTCGATGTCCAACCAGTTCGCGGCGATGCCGTCGCTGCACGTCGGCTGGGCGCTGGCCATCGCGGTCGGCCTGATCGCCGCGTACCGCTCGCGGTGGCGGTGGCTGTGGCTGCTGCACCCGCTGATCACGATGCTGATCGTGGTCGGCACCGCCAACCACTACTGGCTGGACTGCATCGTCGGCTCCGCCCTGCTGGGCCTGGCGCTCGCGATCATCCCGGGCCCGGTCACCGACCCGCCCGCCCCGCTGCCGGGCCGCGGCCACTGGGCCTGGCCGCTCAAGCGGGTGCCCGTGCCCGCGGACGCCGGCCTCGGCGCCGTCCCCGAGCCGGCCACCAGGTCGACAGCCGTCCCCACCGAGCGCAGCCGCAGCTGACCGCGCCCCGGCGCCTTCCCGGCCGCCGGATACACTCCGCTCCTGGTCATGAGGGTCATGAGGGGCCACGGGGGCCATGAGGGGGCGGACATGGGGAGCGGTATCGGCCGCACGGCCGGGATCGCCGCGCTGACGTCGGCGCTGGCGGGGTGCACGATCACGATCGGCGGAACCGGGCATCCCGCGCCCGCGGCGAAACCCGTTTCGCCTTCGCCGGCCTGGCGGCTGGTCGAGCCGTCCAGCCCGCCGCGGGAGATCGGCCCGAAGGGGCTCGCCGGGCTCGACGTCGGCATGACGCTGGACAAGGCGGTGGCGACCGGGCAGTTCGAGCGGCCCACCCACACGCTGTCCGCGTGCAATTCCGCCACCGGGCTCAACGGGATCACCGTCGGCTTCTCGCCGAAGTACGGCGTCACGTCCCTGACCGGGGAGAATCTGCACACCCCCGAGGGCATCACGGCGGGCTCGACGTACACCGAGGTCACCCGGGCCTATCCGACGCCGGCCGACGCGAGGTCGGCGTACGAGGAGGACGTGCTGCTGTTCGGCGACATCTGGGCCTCGGTCCCCGGCCGCCCGGACGCCGAGTACGTCTTCGTCTTCGACCGCCACGGCCTGGACCGCGCCACGGTCGGCCGGGCGAAGCTGCTCTACATCATGCTCAAGCTCCGCGCCGAGGTGAACTGCTGACGCCCCGCCGGCCCTGACGGACGGCCGCGGCGCACCCGGAGGGGCACCGCGGCCTGCGGCCACGGGCTCAGCGGACGCCGAGCAGGTGGTCCATCGCGAGCTGGTCCAGCTGCTCGAACGCCATACCGCGCTCGGCGGCGGCGTCCGCGTCGAAGTCCTCGTACGAGGCGCGGTCGGCCAGCAGGCCGGCCAGGCCCTCGCCCTCGGCCAGGGTGGGCAGCGCGAGCTGGTCGAGGCGGGAGGCGACCAGCGCCTCCTGGACGGCCGGGTCGGCGCGGAAGGACGCGGACCGCTCCTTGAGGATCAGGTAGTTGCGCATGCAGCCGGCCGCCGACGCCCACACGCCCTCGTAGTCCTCGGTCCGCGGCGGCTTGAAGTCGAAGTGCCGCGGGCCCTCGTAGCCCGCCGTCTCCAGCAGGTCCACCAGCCAGAACGCCGACCGCAGGTCGCCGGCGCCGAAGCGCAGGTCCTGGTCGTACTTGATGCCGGTCTGGCCGTTGAGGTCGATGTGGAAGAGCTTCTTGTGCCACAGCGCCTGGGCGATGCCGTGCGGGAAGTTCAGCCCGGCCATCTGCTCATGGCCGACCTCGGGGTTGACGCCGACCAGCTCGGGGCGCTCCAGGGAGTTGATGAACGCCAGCGCGTGGCCGACGGTCGGCAGCAGGATGTCGCCGCGCGGCTCGTTCGGCTTGGGCTCGATGGCGAACCTCAGGTCGTAGCCCTGCTCCGTGACGTAGTCGCCGAGCAGGTCGAAGGCCTCCTTGAAGCGGTCGAGCGCGACCCGTACGTCCTTGGCGCCGCCTGACTCGGCGCCCTCCCGCCCGCCCCACGCGACATAGACCTTGGCACCCAGCTCGGCGGCCAGGTCGATGTTGCGGATGGTCTTGCGCAGCGCGAAGCGCCGCACGTCGCGGTCGTTCGCCGTGAAGCCGCCGTCCTTGAAGACGGGGTGGGTGAAGAGGTTGGTGGTCGCCATCGGGACGGTCAGCCCGGCGGTGTCGAGCGCGGCACGGAAGCGCTTGACGATCGCGTCGCGCTCGGCGTCGGACGACCCGAAGGGGATCAGGTCGTCGTCGTGGAACGTCACACCGTACGCGCCCAGCTCCGCGAGCTTGGCGACGCTGTCGACCGGGTCGATCGGCGCGCGGGTCGCGTCGCCGAACGGGTCGCGGCCCAGCCAGCCCACCGTCCACAGGCCGAAGGTGAACTTGTGCTCCGGCTTCGGGGTGAGGTTCGTCTCGGAAGTCATTACGGCTCGCTCCTATTCGTCAGACTGTTGAACAAATTAGTATGCGAGGCCGATGATGGGAAGTGGCAGCCCGCGACGGGCTCAGGAAGGGACAGGAATCACATGGGGTCGGACAGCGCATCGCAGGGGTCGGTCGTCCTCGGGGTCGACAGTTCGACCCAGTCCACGAAGGTGCTCGCGGTCGATGTCGAGACCGGTGCCGTCCTGGCCTCGGGCCAGGCGCGGCACACGGTCACCGCCGGCGCGGGGCGGGAGAGCGACCCCGAGCAGTGGTGGTCGGCGCTGGAATCCGCGCTGGGGCAGATCGGCGAGTGGGCCGGCCGCGCCGAGGCGGTCTCGGTCGGCGGGCAGCAGCACGGGCTCGTGGTGCTCGACGCGGAAGGGCGGGCGCTGCGGCCCGCGCTGCTGTGGAACGACGTACGGTCGGCGCCGCAGGCCGCCGCGCTGGTGGACGAGTACGGCGCCGAGCACTGGGCCCGGCGCTTCGGTTCCGTGCCCGGGGCGAGCTTCACCGTCTCGAAGTGGGCCTGGCTCGCCGAGCACGAACCCGAGGCCGCCGCGGCGGCCCGCGCCGTACGGCTGCCGCACGACTTCCTGACCGAACGGCTGTCGGGCGCCGCCGTCACCGACCGCGGCGACGTGTCGGGGACCGGCTGGTGGCGGTCGGACACCGAGAGCTACGACGAGGCCCTGCTCGCCGAGATCGGGCTCGCGCCCGAGCTGCTGCCGGCCGTGCTCGGCCCCGGCGAGCAGGCCGGCACCGTACGCGACGGGCTGCCGCTGCGGGCCGGCGCGCTGGTCGCGGCGGGCACCGGTGACAACGCCGCCGCCGCGCTGGGCCTCGGCCTCACGCCCGGCCGGGCCGCGCTCAGCCTCGGCACGTCCGGCACCGTCTACGCGGTGTCGCGGCAGCGGCCGACCGACGCCAGCGGGGTGGTGGCCGGCTTCGCCGCGGCGGACGGCGGGTGGCTGCCGCTCGCGTGCACGCTGAACTGCACGCTCGCCGTCGACAAGGTGGCCGCGCTGCTCGGCCGCGAGCGCGAGGACGTCGAGCCCGGAGGCTCGGTCGCCTTCCTGCCCTTCCTCGACGGCGAGCGCACCCCGAACCTGCCGTACGCGTCCGGTCTGCTCACGGGGCTGCGCCACGACACCACCGCCGGGCAGGTGCTCCAGGGGGCCTACGACGGCGCCGTCTACGCGCTGCTCGGCGCGCTCGACCAGGTGCTCGCGGTGGACGGCGAGCCGCCCTCGCGGGAGCCGCTGCTGGTCATCGGCGGTGGCGCGCGGGGCGCCGCGTGGCTGGAGACGGTACGCAGGCTGTCCGGGCGCGCGGTCCAGGTCCCCGAGGCGGGCGAGCTGGTCGCCCTGGGCGCGGCGGTGCAGGCTGCCGCGGCGCTCACCGGTGAGGCGGCGCCCGCGATCGCGCGGCGCTGGGGCACGACATCGGGCCGGGTTCACCCGGCCCTCCCCCTCGACACCCCCACCC